>NZ_CDXDOR010000091.1:0-20547 GCF_978021225.1 Frankia sp. CeTa3Moorea
GAGGAACGCGGAACCCGGCGGTACGAAACCCGGCAGGCCGCCACGGCCCGGTCCCGATCCGTCGCGAACCCGACCCCCTGCGAACCCGACCCCCGGTGAAATTGTGGGATTGAATGGTTGGGGCGGCCGGCGACAAGCCGATCCCCGATCGCGGTCGCCTTCCGCGAAGAAACCATCCTGAGGCGGGATCACGGCGATCACCTGAGGTCCATGGGCTTCTCGGTCGCCGAGCACATGGACAAGCCGATCCACGGTCGGCTAATGTCCGACAGGCAAGGACGATCACCGGTTGAACGACGGTGGCGGTTACTTCCGACGGTCCGTCCCAGGGGGAAGCGGCGTGCTCGGCGCGGGAGTTTGGCCGAATGGTGGCCAGTTCGAGGCGGCGGTCTCTACTGGCGCGGAGGTATTCACGGATCCACGGCTGCGGACCGCCCGGTTCGAACGGGACGCTTTCGGTGCCCCGGTGCAGGTCACCGGCGAGTCGGCGGTCGTTTTCTTCGGAGCGGCGACGGGCAGTGCCTTCGCGCTGCGCTGTCCGACCCGGCCGCTGACCGGCGGAGCCGAACGCTACGCGGCGGTAACGAATCATCTACGTCGTCATCGGGTGCTGTCGGCCTTCCCGAAAGCCGAGTGGGTCGCGCAGGGAGTGCGGGTCGGCGAGAAATGGTGGCCGGTGGTCGTCATGGACCAGGTCCAGGGCACCACCCTGCGGACCTACGTCCGCCAGCACCTCGCCTCTCCGGAAGCGCTGCATGACCTCGCCGCCGAATGGAAGCTTCTACTCGGTGAGATGAGCAAGGCCGAGATCGCCCATGGCGATCTGCAGCACGGCAACGTGTTCGTCACCGAACAAGGTTCAGTACGCCTCGTGGACCTGGACTCGGTCTGGGTCCCGACGGTCGCGCACCTGCCGCCGGACGAGCATGGACATCGCCATTACCAGCACCCCCGCCGGCAGTCAACGGGCTACTGGGACCGCCGCGTCGACACCTTCCCGGGTCTCGTCATCTACCTCTCGGTGCTGGCAGTCGCCGCCGACCCGGCCCTGTGGGAAGAGTTCCACCGCGACGAGAACCTCATCCTGAGCGCGTCCGACCTCGCCCAGCCCGACCACACGCCGATCTGGTCACGACTCGCCGCAAGCCGGGACGGCGAGGTCCGTCGGCTCGTCCCGCTGCTGCGGCGCTTCTGCCTCGGGCCGCCGGCGGTTGACGTCGATTTGCCGACGCTGCTGCGCGACGCCGACAGCGCCCTGCCGGACGCGCCTGTCAGCGAGGCGGTCGCGCCGTCCCTCGGCGCGGGGAGTTCCTGGTGGGAACCGAGCCAGGCGTCCGTCCCGACGAAGCCGATCGATCCCAGCCAGGGCTGGGCGACCCCGCCGACCCCACCCTCTCCGTCGGCCACCCCAGGCACCCCAGCGGCGGGACGGAATCTCTGGGACGCGACGACCAGGACATCGCCGAACACCGGTCCCTCGGCGGGTCAGGGCGGCACGGCCGCGGGCGCCGGTGGCGCCTCGGGTTCCAGCCGGCCCGGCGCGACCTCCGCGGCCGGCGACGGGGCACAGCAGGCATCGCCCCCCGGATCCACGCCGAACCGCGGCTCCGGGTCGCGCACGGCGGCTCTCGTCCTCGCGGCCCTGGCCATCCTCGCACTCATCCTGATCATCCTCACCGTTGGTTGATACAGGACGACCGAAGGCTCGAGACAACCGAAGGGAGGCGGCATGGCGCCGTCAGGCGGGCCGGACGACACCGCGTGGCCGAGCCGCCACCAGCGGATCATCGGGGTCTGCATCCTCGTGGCCGCGGTCACGATCGCCGTCGTCGGCCTGATCTCGGGCGGAGGCGGAACGGCTCCGTCGCCGATCAGGATCCTGGTGACGACCTCCGCCGACCAGGCCCTGCGGGCGGCCGGCGGGGACGACGTCGACCAGGTGATACTCGTGGCGTCGTCGGCGCCGCGGCCGGACGAGCCCGAGCTGTTCATCCAGTACAAGGTGCGGGCCGGGGAGACCCGGGAACAGATCGCCGCGGCACTCGGGGTCCACCCGGACGCCGTGGCCGATCACTCGCTCAAGGACGGTGAGCTGCTCCACGTCCCGCTCCCGCCCCGATTCACCCGCGGCACGGGGGAGGACGGCCCGGCCTTCACCCCCTACATCCCACCCGCGGCGTCGGCCACGGCCGGCGTCCCGTCGCTCGGGGTGCCGGCCGCCGACGTCCCCCGGCTCGCCGAGGTCGGCGCCCGGCTGCTCGTCGCCGTCGGTCCGGGCGCCCGCCCGGACGTCCGCAAGGTGGCCGAGGCACTTCCGGACACGGTCGAGGCGATCGGTGACGACCGCAAGATCCTGGTGCCGGCCACAGTGCACGATGGCACCTACGGCCCCGACCGGATCGGCACCGCGCTGCGCTGGCTTCTGATCTTCGCGGTCGGCCTCGCCGTGGTTCCGCTGGCCGGCTTCATCCACGCCGTGACCGGTCGCGGCACCTACCCGGAACCGGCGTTGCCCGGGGACTTCCAGCCGGCCGAATTTCAGCCGACTCGGTATCCGCGGCCGGCACCGCCGGTCCCGGCCGCCCTGGGACCGGCCCATGAGCGCGCGGGCGCCGCCGTCCACCCGATCGGAGTCGAGGTGATCGATCGGCGGACGCTGCTGGAGGACCCGCAGTGCTCGTGCGGGAGCGTCCAGGTCGACGCGTCCTACGCCTGCCGCGCATGTCCGAACTCATGGCGGGTGGCCGCCGGCGAGCCCTGGCCGGACATCCTCCCGACGAACCCGGCGGGCGATCCCCCGGGCGCTCTCTCCGCCGACGACCACCTCCCCCGGTACTGATCCGATTCCTGAGGAAGCGCGACGCCCATGCCCTACACCAAGCAGATCGACCGGCGTGCCCCGGGCTGCTTCATCTTTCTGCTGGACCAGTCCGACTCGATGAACTACCCGATCGCCGGGCGTCCCGGCATCTCCAAGGCGCAGGCCCTCGCCGACATCGTCAACGACACCCTCGCGATGATCATCCGCCGGTGCAGCAAGGAGCGCGGCGAGGGTCCGCGTCCCTACTACGACATCGCCGTGCTCGGCTACAGCGGCGCGGAGGCCCGCTCACTGTTCACCGGAGCGCTCGCCGGCCAGTGGCTGGTCTCGGTACCGGACCTCTTCGCCTCCGTGTTGCGCCGGGAGGAGCGTCACGGCTCCTCGATGCCGGTGTGGTTCGAACCGTTCGGGGCGGGCCTCACCCCGATGTGCGCCGCCCTCGATATGGCCGGAAGCCTCGCCTCCGGCTGGGCCCAGAACCACCAGGACTCCTTCCCGCCGATCATCATCAACATCACCGATGGAGCCGCCACCGACGGCGAGCCCGAGAAGGTGCAGATGTGGGCCGACCGGCTACGGTCGCTGCGCACCGCGGACGGCAACCTGCTGCTGTTCAACATCAGCATCTCCGCGCTCGCGCAGACCACCACCACCTTCCCCGCGGCCGAGTCCGAGCTGTCCGACGAGTGGGCTCGCGGGCTGTTCCGGATGTCGAGCGAGCTGCCGCCGCTGATGCGCACCGCGGCGGAGCGCCTGGGCGTGCAGACCCGGCCCGGCGCCCGGGGATTCGTGTCCAACGCGACACCCGACGCGATCGTCCTCGCCCTCACCGTCGGCACCCAGGTGGCTCAGGTCGACGCCTGAGTGGAGCGGTGGGCCGACGGCGGCGGTGGGTCCCGAGGAAGGAGAGGTGCGGGAGTGCGGGTCACGGGCCGGGTGCAGGTGTGGCTACCGAAGAACAGCGGCTATGTCTCCGAAGACGCGACGATGGTAAGCACGGCGCGCCGGCGGGCAGCCGTCGCGGATGGCGCGTCGGAGGGGGTCGACGTGCGGCGGTGGGCAAACCTGCTGGTCACGCGATACGTCAACACGCCGCCGCCGATCGGGGCCTCGGCCGAGGGCATCTACGAATGGTTCCGCGAGACGATCAGGATCTGGAACCTGAGGCCGCCGACGGTCGATCCCGACGACTGGCGGTTCCAGGGCGTCGGTGCGACGGAAGCGGCGTTCGCCACGTTTCTTGGACTGCAGTTCAGGAGCGAGGAGAACGAACACGACGGCCGGCTGGAGTGGGAGGCGATCGCGGTCGGCGATTCCTGCCTGGTCCGGGTGCCCTCGCCGACGGCCATCCTGGCGGGCGCGCAACCCGAGTTCTTCCCGTACTCCGCATCGGCCGCCTTCACGAGCACCCCCGACCTGGTGCCCAGCGACCTCGGGCGGGCCCGTCGGCTCGCGCCGACCGAGGAGGGCTGGCCGGTGCGGGTGCGGCGAGGCTTCGCCGAGGCGGGGGAGGTCTTCCTGCTCGGCAGCGACGCGATCAGTAAGTGGCTCTACACCCTGCCCTGGACCGATCCGGAGGTCTGGCGGCGACTTCCCGACCTGCGCAAGCCGAACCTGGAGGGGCTCGCCCACCAGCTCAAGGACGCGGGCGAGATCGACCACGACGACCTCACGCTGGTGGTGCTCCGGGTGCGCGAGGACCCGCGGGGGTGACGCACGGGCATGGATCCTGAACGACGGCCGGGCGCCACCCTCGCCGAGACCAGTGGACGCCCGGCCGTGGCCGGTCCGCGGGATCGATCGATCAGCCGGCCTTGCGCTTCTCGATCGCCTCGATGAGCTGCGGGACGACGTTGAACAGGTCGCCGACCAGCCCGTAGTCCGCGAACTCGAAGATCGGCGCTTCCGGGTCCTTGTTGATCGCGACGATCGTCTTGGACGTCTGCATCCCGGCCCGGTGCTGGATCGCGCCGGAGATGCCGACCGCGATGTAGAGCTGCGGGGACACCGTCTTGCCGGTCTGCCCGACCTGGTTCTGGTGCGGGTACCACCCGGCGTCGGTGGCGGCACGCGACGCGCCGACCGCGGCGCCGAGGGTGTCGGCCAGCTTCTCCACCAGGGTGAAGTGCTCGGCGGCGCCCAGACCGCGACCACCGGAGACGACGACCTGGGCCTCGGTGAGGTCCGGGCGGCCGGACTTCGCCTCGACGACACGGTCGACGATCTTGGCCCCCTTCGCGGCGTCGGAGATCGCGATGTCCACCGTCTGCTCGGACGGCGTCACGGGGGCGGCCTCGGGCGCCATCGAGTTCGGCCGGACGACGACCACCGGAACACCCTTGACGACCTTCGACGTGACAATCGTCGAGCCGCCGAAGATACCCTGGGTGGCGACCAGGTCGGGGGCCAGCGCGACGGCGTCCCAGATCAGGCCCGAGTCGGTCTTCGCGGCGACGCGGGCCGCGATCTCCCGCGAATCCGCGGTGGCGGCGACCAGTACGGCGGCCGGCGACGCGTCCGCGACCAGCTTGGCCAGCACCTCCGCCGCCGGCGCGCCCACGTAGCCGACGACGTCCTCCGACTCGACGACGTAGACCCTGGCGGCGCCATACTGCGCGAGGTACTCCTTGGCCTTCGCATAGGTGCCCGGCGCTCCGAGGAACACCGCGGCGGGCTCGCCGAGCGAACGGGCGAGCGTCAGCAGTTCCGCGGTGACCTTCTTGGGTTCACCATTGGCGTGCTCGACGAGCACGAGAACTTCAGCCATCGGACAAAACCCCTCAGATAAGCTTCTGCGCCGCGAGGAACTCCGCGACCTTCGTGCCGCCGTTGCCCTCGTCCTTGACGATCGTGCCACTCGACCGCGGCGGCGCGGGCTCCGAAGCAACGACCGTCGACGTGGCGCCGGCCAGCCCGACCGCACTGGCGTCCAGACCCACGTCCGCGGCGGACAACGTCGTCAGCGGCTTCTTCTTGGCCGCCATGATGCCCTTGAACGAGGGGTAACGCGGCTGGTTGATCTTCTCGACCACGGCGACCACGGCCGGCAGGCTCGCCTCGACCAGGGCGTAGCCGTTGTCGGCGAGACGCTCGATCGTGACCTTGCCCGCGGCCGGGTCCACCGTGACCTTGCGGGCCTGGGTGAGCTGGGGAAGGGCCAGCCGCTCCGCCAGCAGGGCACCGATGACGCCGCCACGGGCATCGGAAGCCTCGCTGGAGGTGATGACGATGTCGGGTGACAGCGTGGAGATCACCTTCGCCAGCGCGGCGGACGTCGCCAGCGCGTCCGACCCGTGCAGCGAGTCGTCCGTCAGGTGCACGGCCTTGTCCGCACCCATCGACAGGGCCTTGCGGATCGTCTCGGCCGCCTTGGCCGGTCCCATCGTGACGACGGTGACCTCGCCCCCGTGCGCTTCTTTGATCTTCAGGGCCTCTTCGACCCCGTACTCGTCCATCTCGTTCATGACGTTGTCGACACTCTTACGGTCGACAGTCTTGTCCGCGGCGTCGAGCTTCTTCTCCGCCCAGGTGTCAGGAACCTGCTTGACGGTAACGACGATGTTCACGCCTTGGGGCCTCCGTAGCCAACATCCGATGTCAGTGCTCTCGGCATCGTCGCATCTGGAGCGCTCACACGCTCAGTGATCGACGACGTGACGCGGACCGCAGTACGCCCCTGACCTGGACAGCCGGGCCGAAACCGGGTGGCGACTACGCCCCGTCACGGAGCCTAGTCCGTCCGGCCGGGCGGAACCATACCCCCGGCCGGATGCATCGTCACGGCCGCTTCCCCCCAGAGCGGGACAAGACGCCCCCGATGACGATCCGTCCGGGCCCCTCTCCGGCCCTCCGCGCCCCCCGGGGCGTGCAGACGCGCCATGCAGATGTATGTGCAGAAAATGGATCCGCCGCTTTCCGTAACCGATTGAGATATTCCGCACCTTCTTTTACCGGTCATCCGGGGATCCGCTAGAGGCACCGGTCCCGACTCGTCGTGCATTCCGGCCGGGTTATGCACACCCTCTTCCTTACAAGGTGACTGCTCGGCTACTTTCTGCCCAAGAGGTGCGCAAGGCACCGACATTGTGGATTTAAGTCATCTTTACCTCGACGGGGGACACATGTCGAATACGTCGTCTGAAGATCCCTCTCCCGCGACCCAGTTCGCGCGCCTGCTGCGGGAGGCCGGGGTATCCGACACCCGGTTCGCCCGGCAGGTGAACGCCCGCGCCCGCCATCAACGCCGGATCGAACTGGGCCTGGCCAGGACCACCGTCGGTCACTGGCGTCGCGGGATGCGGCCGCGTGACCCGATGGTCGCCGAACTCGCGGCGGCCGAGATGTCCGCGGCCCTGGGATACCCGGTCCGGCCGGTGGATCTGGGCTGGCGCGGGGAGTCCTATGAACGCGACGACCTCGGGCTGTCGAGCTCGAACGCACCCACCGAGACCCTCAGCACCCTTGCCGGACTATCGGGGCGAGACATGCGGCGACGCGACCTGTTACACGACGGAACGGCCTTCATCGCATCGGCCTTCGCTGATCCGGTCCTCTCCAGCCTCACCGGAGTGGTTGACCGGATCGTCGGGCCGGAACCGACGGGAGCCTCCGCCGGCACCGTGATCCGGGATATGACCGAGACCTTCCGCCGGCTGGACGCGAAGTTCGGCGGCGACGAGATCCGGCCTCAGGTCGTCGCCTTTCTGCACGACCGGGCCCGGGCCGCCCGGGAGGGACGGCCGAGCCCCGACCTGTTCAGTGCGCTAGCCGAGCTGACCCAGTTCAGCGGGTGGCTCGCCCAGGACAGCAACCGGCAGGCCCTCGCGCAGCGCTACTACATCCAGGCCCTCAGCCTCGCCGAGCACGCCGACGACGCCATGCTCGCCGGCCGGGTGCTGTCCGCGATGAGCGACCAGGCCGCCCGGCTGGGCCATCCCCGGCAGAGCCTCGCCCTGGCCCGGGCGGCCCTCGGCCGCGCGGTGCGGCACTCCTCGTATGCCGTGCAGGCCATGCTGCACGACAAGCATGCCTGGGCGCTGGCACGCAACCGTGACGAGGCCGGTTGCATAGAGGCCCTGGACAAGATGGACCGGGCGATCGCGCGCAGCGACGGGGACGACGGACCGTCCTGGGCCGGCCACTACAACGCCGGCGACGTCGCCGAGTGCCATGGTCACTGCTTGTTACTGCTGGGCCACGCCCGACCGGCCGAGACGAAACTGCTCGAGGCCCGGAGCCTGCAGGGCGCGGCGCGCGCCCGAACCCGCAGCTACGCCGAGGCCGACCTCGCCCTGGCCTACCTGCGCCGACCGACTCCGGACCTGGAGGCCGCCCTGGAGGCGGGCTACCGAGCCGTCTCCGTCGCCGGGCAGCTGTCGTCCTCCCGGGTCACCGAGAAGCTGCGGGAGCTGGACCGTGAGCTCGACACGCACCCGACGGTGGCGGTCCGCGAATGGCACGAACGGGCGCGCCCACTGGTCGGCGCCACAGCCGCCACCTGACCGGTCACCGATAGCCGTCGCACGGGCGCCGACGACTTCAGCGCCGACGGCTCCCGGCGCCGGCAAGCCACGGCCATCGGCCCCACCGTTACCGACGTCTCACCACCGAACGGGCTGTCCGGGAGCACCCGCCTCCCGGACAGCCCTGCCAGCCGGGCACTCTAGTGCAGTGAGTTCCGCGCAGGAGTCCGGTTCCGCCGTGCCGGACACCGACCCCATCTCCCGGCACAAGAACATCCCGGTCGCCGCCCCGGAGCCCCGGCCGCGCCCGGCCTTCCCGGTCCGCCCCCTGGTCGTGATCGTCGCGTGGGTCACAGCGGCCGGGCTCGGGGGGGTCGCCCTCGGCCGGTTGGCCCATCTCGACGATGCGGTGGGCTGGCCCTACTCCGCGATCAACGCCGGGACCGAACTGCTCTACCTCCCGGCCTACGCCACCGTGGCGGTGGCCTTCGCACTCCGCCGCAACCTGCTGATGATCATCTCCATGGCCCTGATCGCCATCCATCTGTTCTGGACCCTGCCCGAGGTTCTCCCCGGCGGCGCCGAGGAGGCCCCGCAGGGTGCCGCGCGCCTGCGGGTGATGTCGGCAAACCTGCTTTACTACAACGACCGCGCCGACCGACTGGGCACGCAGATCCGCGCCGCGAACCCGGACGTGCTCGTCCTCGTGGAGCTCTCCCCGCTCACCCTGGCGCGGGTCACCTCGTCCGGGGCGCTGGCGAGCTACCGGTACCGCGAGGTGTACCCGGAGCCGGGTGCGTTCGGCGCCGCCGTGTTCTCCCGCTTCCCGCTGCACGACGCCGCGGCCCCGGTCGTCGGCGGATCGATGTCGTTGCGGGCCACCGTGGAGGTGGATGAGCGTCGACGCTTCGTCGTGTACGCGGTGCACACGATCTCACCGACGACCAGCGCCTACACCGACCGGTGGCGGACCCAGCTCGACACGCTGCGCGCGCAACTCGAGCACGCCACGCTGCCGGTCGTCATGGCCGGCGACTTCAATGCCACCCGGGACCACCGGCCGTTCCGCCGGCTGGTGAGCTCGGGGGTACGCGACGCACACGACGTCGTCGGCGGCGGGTGGCAACCGACCTGGAACTCCAAGAGCCTGATCCTGCCGCCCGTGCTGCGCATTGACCACGTGCTGGCCTCACCCGCGTTCGCGGTGACGGGTTTCGAGGTCGGCGGCGATTTCGGCAGCGACCACCGGCCGGTCATCGCCGACCTAGCCATGCGGTAGCCCCCGGATGGCGCCTTCGGCGCAATCCGGGGACCCCTACCACAGGCACCGCACGGGGTCTCCGTCGAATCGCCTCCGGCGATCCTCCTGGGACAACCATCGCAAGCCTTCGGCGCCATCCGGGGACCCCTACCACAGACACCGCACGGGGTTCCGGTCAGCGGCCGATGAAGTCGGCCTTGCCGGGCCCGCTCTCGAGGAAGGACTCCATTCCGATCCGCCGGTCCTCGGTGGCGAACAGCCCGGCGAACAGCGCCGCCTCCAGGCGCAGCGCCTCGGCCAGCGCGATCTCCGCGCCGTCGTCGACCGCGTGCTTCGCCGCCGCGAGCGCCATCGCCGGGCCGTTCGTGTACCGGCCCGCGATCCGCTTCGCCTGCACGTACACCTCACCCGCGGGAACGACGGCGTCGGCCAGGCCGATCTCCGCGGCCTCGGCCGCCCGGACCTGCCTGCCGCTGAAGATGAGGTCCTTGGCGCGGGACGGGCCGATCAGGCGCGGCAGCCGCTGGGTGCCCCCCGCACCGGGGATCACTCCGAGCAGGATCTCGGGCTGGCCGACCCGGGCGTCCTCGGCCAGGACCCGCACGTCCGCGCACAGGGCAAGCTCCAACCCGCCGCCCAGGGCATAGCCCGTCACCGCGGCGACCACGGGCTTCGGGATCCGGGCCACGACCTCGAAGGTGGAGTTCAGATCGCCCACCCAGGCGGATGCCTCGGCGTAACCCATCGGCGCCATCTGCCGGATGTCGGCCCCGGCGGCAAACACCTTCTCCCCGCCATAGAGCACCACCGCGCGGACCTCCGACCGCCGGGTCGCCTCGACCGCGGCGGTCCGCAGCTCCGCGGCGACCGTGGAATCCAGCGCGTTCATCGGCGGCCGGTCTAACCGGATGGTGCCGATCCCGCCGTCAACCTCGAGCCGCACCACACTCATCCGCATTCCTCCCGCTTCAGGCCCCTCGACGACCGGCGAGGCGTCCGGCACCCCGGCGTTCCCCACCCCGCCCCGGCCCGCCGAGATCGTCGACGGCGCCGGCTTTGAGGATGGTTTCGGTGTCGCTGTAGGTGTCGGTCGTCACGATAGGCCGACACGAGATGATCTTCATCAATCATCTCCCGATCGGGTTCGGGGATCACTTGGTTCCAGCCGGCGCACTAGCCTATAACTGAAAGTAGCGGACATTACCACCTGTCGGCCACCGGTCGGTCCCCTCTCACTCCCGGAACCTGCCGACCGCCGGAACCTGCCGCGCAACTCCTGAGAGTTGACGGGCCTTCGTGGTAGACCGAGGGGCAGAGTATGACCGTGCTGTTCGTCCCGAGCCGACCCAGGAGGAGCCGTGGCCGACACAGGTGTCAGCGTCCCGACCGGTCTCGAGAAGGTCGCCGATCTCGAGGCGACCCTGGAGAGCCTGCTGTCAGTGGAGCGTTTCGACCCGTCGGCGGCCTTCACCCGGCGCCGGCCGATGGACGCCGACCGGGCCGCCGCCGAGGCGGACCCGAACGCGTTCTGGGCTCGCAAGGCCGAGGAGCTGCTGACCTGGCACACGCCGTTCACGCAGGTACTCGACGACTCGAACCCGCCCTTCTACACCTGGTTCGCGGACGGGACGCTGAACCTGTCGGAGAACTGCCTGGACCGGCACGTGGCGGCCGGGCGCGGCGAGCGGGTGGCCTTCCACTGGCACGGGGAGGAGGGAGAACGGCGCACCGTCACCTATGCGGACCTGCTCGCCGACACCCAGCGGCTGGCGAACGGGCTGCGTTCGCTCGGCGTGCGCGCCGGCGACGTGGTCGGGATCTTCCTGCCGATGATTCCCGAGGTGGCCGTCGCGATGCTGGCCTGCGCCCGGATCGGCGCGGTCCACAACGTGGTCTTCGGTGGTTTCGCGCCGTCCGCGGTCCGGGAGCGGATGGAGGTCTCCGACGCCAAGGTGCTGATCACCGTGGACGGCGCGCGGCGCAAAGGGCGGACGGCGCCGGTGAAGGCCGCCGTCGACGCGGAGCTCGGTGACCTCCCGGCGCTGGAGCACATTGTGGTCGTGCCCGGGCCGGGCGGTACCGGGGCGCCGATGACCGCGGGCCGGGACGTCTGGTACCACGAACTGCTGGCTGCGGCGGCGCCCGACTGCCCGCCGGAACCGCTGTCCGCGGAGCATCCCCTGTTCATCCTCTACAGCTCCGGATCGACCGCGAAGCCGAAGGGGATCCTGCACACGACCGCGGGTTACCTGCTCGGTGCCACCTACACTCACCGGGCGGTCTTCGACATCGACCCGGGCACCGACGTCTACTGGTGTTCCGCGGACGTCGGCTGGATCACCGGGCACTCCTACATCATCTACGGCCCACTGTCGAACGGCGTGACCAGCGTGATGTACGAGGGGGCGCCGGACTACCCCGACTACGACATCTGGTGGCGGCTCATCGAGGAGTACAAGGTCACCGTGTTCTACACGGCGCCGACGGCGATCCGTACGTGCATCAAGTGGGGCGCGCGGTATCCCGGTCGGCACGACCTGTCCTCGCTGCGGGTACTCGGCACGGTCGGGGAACCGATCAACCCGAAGGCATGGTTGTGGTACCACGTGGTCATCGGCGGTGGTCGCTGCCCGATCGTCGATACGTGGTGGCAGACCGAGACCGGCTCCGCGCTCATCTCGCCGCTGGCCGGCGTGACGTCGACCAAGCCGGGTTCGGCGACCCTGCCGCTGCCCGGTATCAGCCCGGCGCTGCTCTCGGAGGACGGCGAGCCGGTCACCGAGGGCACCGGAATCCTGGTGATCACCAAGCCATGGCCATCCATGCTGCGCACCCTTTACAAGGACGACGAGCGGTTCGTCAAGACGTACTTCTCCCGCTTCGGCCCGTCGACCTACGTCGTCGGCGACGCCGCGCGCCTCGACGCCGACGGCTACTTCTGGATCATCGGGCGGATCGACGACGTTATCAACGTGTCCGGGCACCGGCTGTCCACCGCGGAGGTGGAGTCGGCGATCGTCGCCCATGAGGCCGTCGCCGAGGCGGCGGTGGTCGCAGAGTACGACGAGCAGACCGGCCAGGCGATCGTCGCGTTCGTGACGCTCACCGGTGACCGCTCGGGCGACGAGGCCACCGAGGCCGAGCTGCGCGAGCACGTGGCCAGGCGGATCGGCAAGCTCGCCCGGCCGCGGCGGATCATCTGGGCCGACGACCTGCCGAAGACCCGGTCCGGTAAGATCATGCGCCGGTTGCTGCGTGACATTGCCGAAGGCCGGGAACTCGGCGACGTCACGACCTTGCGCGACCCCGCGGTGATGGCCGCGCTCGCGGCCAAGGTGGGCACCGCCCGAGACAACGAGTAAGAGCGGTTCCGGTCCCCGGTTCCGGACAATTCTGGCTGCCATCGGGTCGACATGACAGTTGTTTCCCGGCCGGGACCAGCTGGCCGCACCCGGGTGTGTCGACGTCGCCGGCACTGTCTAGGCTCACGTCTTCGTGAGAGCCCTCCGACGGTTCACCGTCCGTGCGCAGCTCCCCGGGCAGCTTGCTCCACTAGGGGAACTAGTCCTGAATCTTCGCTGGTCCTGGCATCCCGAGACGCTGGACCTGTTCGAGTCTGTTGATCCGGAGCTCTGGCGGGCGACGAAGGGAGACCCGGTCCGCCTGCTCGGCGAGGTGGATCATAACCGGCTGCTCGCGCTGGCCGCCGACCGCCGGTTCGTGCGCCGGCTCACCGACGTCGCGGACGACCTCCAGGAGTACCTGACAGCCGATCTGTGGTATCAGCAGCGGAAGGCCGAAGGCGCCCCATCGGCGATCGCCTACTTCTCCCCGGAGTTCGGTATCACCGAGGTGCTGCCGCAGTACTCCGGCGGCCTCGGCATCCTCGCCGGCGACCATCTCAAGACCGCGAGCGACCTCGGCGTGCCGATCATCGGCGTCGGCCTGCTCTACCGGGCCGGGTACTTCGTGCAGTCGCTGTCCCGGGACGGCTGGCAGCAGGAGCGGTACCCGGGCATCGACCCGCACGGGCTCCCCCTGGCCCAGCTGACCGATCCGGCGGGGATGCCGGTGAAGGTGGCCGTCGGTCTGCCCGAGGGTCGCACGCTGCACGCGCAGATCTGGAAGGCGCAGGTCGGACGGGTCCCGCTGCTGCTGCTCGACTCGGACGTCGAGGACAACCAGCCGGCCGAGCGGGGGGTGACCGACCGGCTCTACGGCGGCGGGACCGACCACCGGCTGCTCCAGGAGATGCTGCTGGGCATCGGGGGTGTCCGTGCGCTGCGCGCCTACGCCGCGGTGACCGGGACTCCGGAGCCCGAGGTGTACCACACCAACGAGGGGCACGCGGGCTTCCTCGGCCTGGAGCGGATCCGGGAGCTCGTCGAGAACGGGCTCAGCTTCGACGAGGCGCTCCAAGCCGCCCGCGCCGGCACGCTGTTCACCACCCACACCCCCGTCCCCGCCGGCATCGACCGGTTCCCTCGCAGCCTGGTCGCCCGCCATTTCGGCGGGGACAACGGCTGGCCCGGTGTGCCGGTCGAGCGGATCCTGCAGCTCGGGGTGGAGGCCGACCCCAACGTCTTCAACATGGCCCACATGGGTCTGCGGCTCGCGCAGCGTTCGAACGGCGTCAGCAAGCTCCACGGCATCGTCAGCCGGGAGATGTTCGCGGGGCTGTGGCCCGGTTTCGACACCGCCGAGGTCCCGATCGGCTCGGTGACCAACGGGGTGCACGCCCCGACCTGGGTGTCCCGGCCCATCATCGAGCTTGCTGACCGCGAGCCCGGCCCGGGCCTGCTTTCCGACGACGCGGCCGGATTCGAGAAGATCTCCGCGTTGCCCGACGAGGTCGTGTGGGCCGCCCGGCGGCAGTTGCGGGAACGCCTCGTCACCGAGGTCCGCCGCCGGCTGCGGGCCTCCTGGCTCGAGCGCGGCGCGGCACCCGGTGAGCTGGAGTGGGTGGAGTCGGTTTTCGATCCGGACATCCTCACGATCGGTTTCGCCCGGCGCGTGCCGTCCTATAAGAGGCTGACCCTCATGCTGCGGGACCGTGACCGGCTGCGCCGGCTGCTGCTGCACCCGCAGCGGCCGATCCAGATGGTCATCGCCGGCAAGGCGCACCCTGCCGACGATGGTGGCAAGCAGCTCGTCCAGCAGATCGTCCAGTTCTCCGACGACCCGGCCGTGCGGTCGCGCATCGTCTTCCTCCCCGACTACGACATCGGGATGGCGCGCTTCCTGTACTCCGGATCGGACGTCTGGCTGAACAACCCGCTGCGTCCGCTGGAGGCGTGCGGCACGTCGGGGATGAAGGCCGCGCTGAACGGCTGCCTGAACCTGTCCATCCGGGACGGCTGGTGGGACGAGATGTTCGACGGCCAGAACGGCTGGGCGATCCCGACCGCGGACGGGGTCGAGGACCCCGACCGGCGCGATGACATCGAGTCCGCCGCCTTGTACGACCTGTTGGAGAACACCGTCGCCCCCCGCTTCTACGACTCGGAGCCCGGCGACGGCATCCCGCGGCGCTGGGCCGCGATGGTCAAGCACACCCTGTCGGCTCTCGGTCCCCAGGTCCTGGCCAGCCGCATGGTCCAGGAGTATGTCGAGCGCTACTACGTGCCGGCCGGTGTCTCGGCCCGGGCCGCCGCCGCCGGCGGCTTCGCCGGGGCCCGGGACCTGGCCGCCTGGAAGAGCCGGGTGCAGGCCGCGTGGCCCGGGGTCCGCGTGCTCAACGTCGACTCCGCTGGTCTCGGTGACACCCCTCAGGTGGGCCAGTCGCTGGTGGTGCGGGCCACGATCGACCTCGGTGAGCTGGCCCTCGAGGACGTCGACGTCCTCGCCTCCTACGGCCGGATCGACCAGACCGACCGGATCCTGGATCCTTCGACGCTGTTCCTGCAGCCGGTTGGCGAAGGGGAGGGCGGTCACCGCTACGAGGGCACCATCCCGCTCGGGCGCACCGGACCCTTCGGTTACACGGTGCGGGTGCTGCCCCGGCACGCACTCACCGCAAGCATCACCGAACTGGGCCTGGTTACCAACCCCTAGGGGTCCCCGCACCGCGGCGAAGCCGCCGTGCCGGGGGGATGGGCTCGTAGGACGAGCACGCTGTGGCCCAGCACGGTCAGGGACTCGCCGCCGGCATAGCTGGTTCCCGGTACCGCGACGGTCGCCGGGAATCCGGCGAGATCGTCGTCGGCGGTATTGAGCAGCAGGTCGTGGCGGGCCGCCCAGGGGGCACCGGGCAGGGTGACGACGGTGTCGCCGCGATCCGGATGGAACACGTACACCAGGCCAGTGCCGTGGGCCGGTCGATCGTGCGTCCCCCGCCCGCCGGCAGGATCCTCAGCGACGGGGCTGCCGGCGACATGGGCCACGAGCGTCGCGACCCGCGGGGCGTTCCAGTCCGCCACCGACATCACCGCCCCGTCCGCACGGAACCAGGTGATGTCCGCGAGTCGCCCGGGTGCCGACTGGCCGCCGTGGAAGAACCGCCCCCGGCGCAGCACGGGCTCGGCGGAGCGCAGTGCCGCCAACCCGCCCACCAGCCGGCACAGCGCCGGGTCGGGGCCGGCCGGGTCGGGGTAGGCGTGGTCCGGCTCCGCGACGTCCACCGGTCCGGCGACGTCCACCGATCCGGTGAGGTCGGCCGGCCAGTCGAGCCAGGACACCGCGTTGTCCTGGCAGTAGGCGTTGTTGTTGCCGCCCTGCGAGCGACCGAACTCGTCGCCGGCGAGCAGCATCGGGACGCCTGTGGACAGCAGCAGCGTCGTGATCAGTCCCCGGCGCACCCGGCGGCGGATGGTCAGGATCGCCGGGTCGTCGGTCGCACCCTCCACCCCATAGTTCGCCGAGCGGTTGTCCGCCTCGCCGTCCCGGTTGCCCTCGCCGTTGGCCTCGTTGTGCTTCTCGTTGTAGGAGACCAGGTCGGCCAGGGGAAAGCCGTCGTGGGCGGTGACGAAGTTGATCGATGCCCAGGGGCGTCGGCCGCCGTGCTCGAACAGGTCCGACGAGCCGGACACCCGATAGCCCAGATCGGCGACGCCGCTGGTGTGCCTGTTCCACACGTCGCGCACGGTGTCGCGGAACCGCCCGTTCCACTCCGCCCAGGGGGCCGGGAATCCCCCCACCTGGTATCCGCCCCAGCCGACGTCCCACGGCTCGGCGATCAGCTTCACCGTGGCGAGGATCGGGTCGGCGTGGATGGCGGTCAGCAGGCTTGCCGCGGGGTCGAAGGCGTCGGGATTGCGGGCGAGCGCGGTGGCGAGATCGAACCGGAACCCGTCGACGCCCATCTCCGTCACCCAGTACCGCAGCGAGTCGCAGATCAGCCGCACGACGTGCGGTGAGGACGTGTTGAGGGTGTTGCCGCAGCCGGTCACGTCACGGTAGCGCCGGGGATCCATCGGCTCTACCCGGTAATAGGTCGTGTTGTCCAGGCCGCGCAGGGACAGCGTCGGGCCCCGCTCGCTGCCCTCGGCGCTGTGGTTGTAGACGACGTCGAGGATCACCTCGATGCCGGCGGCGTGCAGGGCGGCGACCATCGCCTGGAATTCGCCGATCGGATCGTCAGTGGCCGCGTACCCGGCATGAGGGGCGAAGAAGGCCAGGGTGTTGTAGGCCCAGTAGTTGATTTTTCCGCGCTCGAGCAGGGCCGGTTCGGAGACCGAGGCGTGCACCGGCAGCAGTTCGATCGCGGTGACGCCGAGCCGGCGCAGGTGCGCCAGGACGCTCGGGTGGCCGAGCCCGGCGTACGTCCCGCGTAACCGTGGCGGCAGGCCCGGGTGACGTTTCGTGAGCCCGCGTACGTGCGCCTCGTAGATGATCGTGTCCGACCAGGGGATGGTGGGCCGGTTGTCCGCCGGATGTACGCCGTGACCCGTCGAACCGCCACTCCCGGATCCGGGGTCCCCGAATCCGGGGTCCCTGGTCCCGGCGGGGCCCCGCTGCGCCCGCCCGGGTCCGGTCACGACGCAGCGGGGCACGAACGGTGCGGAGTCCCGCGGGTCCGGTTCGAAGCCGTAGGGGTCGCCGCCACCGAACCCGTAGATCGCCGGATCCGTGCGCAGCGTCCCGGCTACCAATCGGGCGTAGGGGTCGACCAGCAGCTTCGCCGGGTTGTACCGCTGGCCCCGCTCCGGGTCGTAGGGACCGTGTGCCCGCAGGCCGTAATGCTGACCGGGGCGGACGCCGGCCAGATAGCCGTGCCACACCCCGCCGTCACGCTCCGGAAGTCGATGGCGTGTCTCGCGGCCGTCGGCATCGAACAGGCAGAAGTCGACCGCCTCGGCCCCGGGGGCGACGACGGCGATGTTCACCCCGGACCCGTCCCAGGCCACGCCCAGTGGCACCGCGCACCCCGGCGCGAGCCCGGAGGCGGTCGGCGCCGGTACGCCTGGGGATGCCGGTATGTCCGGTGAGACGGTGGTCTTCACGGTGTCGGACACCTTGGCGACGCTAACCGATCCCCCTTTCCGGAGCACGGGAAACACGGTGGCCGGGGAACAGGCCGGGAATGACGTCAAAAGAAGGAGGACGGCTGCGCCGACGACGACCCCTGCTAGAGCGCAGGGGTGGCCTGGATGGTTGCCCGCCAGTCTCCGTGATCGAGTCGGATGCTGCCGTCGTCGAACACCCTCGCGCGGGCGCCGCGGAACGGGGAGAAGCCGAGGCGGAGCCAGTCGTCCCGGACATCGTCGAGGATGTCCCACAGCCGGCGCGGCCCGCCCTGGTGGACGGTCGGTGGTTCTACACCGACGGCGGTGGCTCGGGCCCATGACCCGTCGGGGTGGGCGATGATCGCCGTGTGCTGGCCGTCAGGCTCGCGGCGGTAACGGTGGCGCGCCCCCGGCACGGCCAGGGCGAACAGGGTCGACAGCTCCCACGCCTCGGCGACGTCGAGGACGGGATAGCGGCCGGTCGTCACCTCGTCGGCGTCACGTTCGTCGAGCTGGTCATCGTCGAGGACGGACGGCGGGTAGTCGTCGCCGGTGCGGGTGCGCATGAACGCGGCCGGCTCGAACTCGACCATGCCCAGCAGGCCACGCGAGGTTCTCGTCGCGGTCACGACCATGTACGTGCCTGTGATCGTGGTAACCAATCGACCGCCGGGGCGTAGCGCATGCAGCCAGGCCGTCGGGATGCTGGGGACGGAGACCATCGAGACGATCCGGTCGAACTGACCGGGCAGGCCGATGGTCGCGTCCATCGGCAACACGTCCGGGTGCAGGTCGAGGGTTGCGAGGCGTTTCACGGCGACGGCCACCAGATACGGGTCGACGTCCACCGTGGTGACCCGTTCGCTGCCGTACCTGCGGGCGAGCAGCGCCGTGCCGTAGCCGGAGCCGGTACCCACGTCGAGAATGTCCAGGCCCTCGCCGAGCCGGCCGTGCCGGTACATGGTGAGGGCCAGCGAGGGCATGGTGGCCGAGGACGTCGGCAGGCCGACGGGAGAGTCGCCGTTGGCCGCTTGATCGGCGTGGAGGACACCGACGCGGGTGACGAGCGACCGGTGGGCGGCGTAGGCATCGGCGATCGGGCCGCGGCGCAACGCCCACCCGTCGCTGGTCCGCGCCCACCAGGCCGGTACCAGCTCGTGCCGCGGCGTGCTGGCAACAGCCTCGTACCAGCGGGAGCCGGGATGGGTGATCTCGTCGGCTAGGGTGCGGGCGTGGGCCCGCCAGGACTCGGCCATCAGTTCGGGTCCGGCTCGGGGTGGACCGGTCCGCACGGCTTGCTGTCGTCCGGCTGGCAGCCGTCGCCATGGAGCGCGCGAGGGCGGATGGCGTCGAGGCGGGCGACCTGCCCGGCGAACGCGGCCCCGGACAGGATGACCGCGAGCGGGTCGACGCGGATGTTCCCCGCCGGCGCGCGGCGGGCGAACACACACGGGGTGACCGTGCCATCCCCGCCGATGACCGCGTGCCAGTCGGCCACGGCTATCGACCCGTGGCCGCCGGTCGGGCCCGACTCCGCGTAGCAGTGGACGCAGGCGAGCTGACACCGACCGGTGATCTCCAACGCGACAAAGTCGAGCGCGGGCATGGTTGTGGGCGGCATGGCATCTCCTCGGGTATGTCTAGATGTCTCAAGGTCAGACCGGGGGCGCCCAGGTAGTACGGCCGGCGCCGGCACACCACGGGCAGTACAAGATCAACTTCTCCGAGTGGCCGTAGACTGTCGGATAGGTGCCGATCCGCACCGCGAACCCGGAACAGCCCTTACAAAGCTGGGAGAACCGCAACACCGGCGGGCGGGCGGGTTCCGGGACTGTCTCCACGATCAGCCTCTCCGAGGTTGTCAACCGCCCGGGCCCGGATCGCGGTAACAACCTGCTTCCAAATTTCCTCGGGGATCGACATCTCCTGCGGCTGTCCGAGATGTCTGTAGAGCAGGACGACTTCCGTTTCGACCTGCGCGACCTGGCCGGCGCCGCACGACGTCCAGCCGACGATGTCATCCCAGGGCTCAAGACTGTCGAGCCGCCCGGCCCGGACATCCCGCACCAGCAGAAACCAGATAGGGGCCGGGAGACGGACCGTGCCGCCTTCCCCGCCGTACTCGTAGCGGATCAGGATGTCGTCGGCTCGGCCGAACTCGACCCCGGGGGCGCAGACGGGACGGCGCCATGCCGCCCCGTCCGATTCGGTGCGGGCAATCATGCATCTCTCCCTGTGGCGCTGGTTGGAGCCTCCCCGCCCGCGGCAGGCGCTCACGGAAGCACCCCGGTGGCATCGGGTCGCCGCGGGCGGAGAGGGATGGAGGGGCCGCCTCGGGGAAGGGGCGGCCCCGGTCTCAGGGGTCGCCGGCCCGACGGCAGGGCACCACCCGGTAGCCGGCGATCCCGGTCAGGGTGCGGGCGTACTCGTCGGCGAGCCGGGCCGTCGGCCAGCCGATCAAGGTTTCGACCGGGTTTCCCGCCCCGTCGAGCACGGAGATCGAGTAGTTCGCCGGTGTGCCCGCCGGGGAATCCAGTTCGCTCCGGGCCGGCGGGACAC
>NZ_CDXDOR010000092.1:0-20535 GCF_978021225.1 Frankia sp. CeTa3Moorea
GGGATGACGACGGTCTCTGCGATGGTCATCGCGTTCTCTCGTTCCCAGTCCGTGCTGCTTCGGGTGACGGTGTTCGGGTGACGGTGTTCGGGTGATGGTGTTCGGGTGATGGTGCATCCGCGCCGTCGGGACACCGGCGGCGACCGCGGACGAGCCACCGCGTTTCGGGTGACCTGTGGAGGGACTACCCCGCACGGGCGCTGATCCCACCCCGGGGGGCGAATATGGGCCACCGGCGGGCGGTGGAGGCCGGCTTCGTGGTTTCTCCGTTGCGCTTCGCGCTGCGGGCGACTGCTCCGGACCGACACCAGGCGGGTGAGCTGGCCTGATCCAGGCCGATCGGGCGGGAATTGTACCTGCCGCTCATGGTGGCGATCGACCGCCGAGCTCCGGCGGCGGGCGTCCGGTGCCGCGAACTATCGCTCACAGTAGCGATAGGGTGCACGAAGTCAACTCGTCCGTTCTTCGCCGCATCCTGGTTGGTGCGGTTGGCCTGCGCAAGGCCTACACTCGCCGAGAACGCTCGTGAAGAATTTCACGAGCACACAGGTAGAGGGCCCCCGGTGGGGTGCCCCCGGGACGAGTGGTCTAGCAGATCCGGAGCAATTCGTGACCATGGCGAGGACAAGGGCTGATGGTGCGGCCGGCCGGTCGAAGGCCGACGCCGGCGTCATCGTGGTCGGCGCGGGTCCCGGTGGCTCCTCGGCCGCCTACCACCTCGCCAGCGCCGGGCTCGACGTGCTCCTGTTGGAGAAGACGACCTTCCCCCGCGAGAAGGTCTGTGGCGACGGGCTGACCCCGCGGGCCGTCCGCAGTCTCGTGGACATGGGTGTCGACACCTCGCCCGTGGCCGGATGGGCCCGTAACCGGGGGCTTCGCATCATAGGCGGCGGCGTCCGCCTGGAGCTGCCCTGGCCGGAGCTGGCGAGCTGGCCCGACTATGGCCTGGTCCGTCCGCGGCTTGACTTCGACGACCTGCTGGCCCGCCACGCGGTGAAGGTCGGTGCCCGGCTGCACGAGGGGACCGCCGTGACCGGTCCGCTGCTCGACGAGCGCACCGGACGGGTCGTCGGCGTGCACGCCAGGACCGGCACCGACCGGGCACCTGTGACGTTCCGGGCGCCATTGGTCGTCGCGGCGGACGGTAACAGCGCCCGCATCGCGCTCGCCCTCGGTATCCGCCGCCGGGAGGACCGGCCGCTCGGGGTCGCGGTCCGCCGCTACTACCGCAGCCCCCGCACGCACGACGACTTCCTCGAGTCCCATCTGGAGCTGTGGGAGGGCAGGCCGCGCGAGAGCCGGCTGCTGCCCGGCTACGGCTGGATCTTCGGGGTCGGTAACGGCACGAGCAACGTGGGCCTCGGCCTGCTGAACACCACGGACGCCTTCCAGAACACCGACTACCGGGACCTGCTGCGCCGCTGGCTCGCCGCATTGCCGCCGGAGTGGGGATACACCGAGGAGAACGCCACCGGCCCGGTGCGTGGCAGCGCCCTGCCGATGGGCTTCAACCGGACCCCCCATTACCGCGACGGCGTGCTGCTGGTCGGTGACGCAGGCGGGATGGTGAATCCCTTCAACGGGGAGGGCATCGCCTACGCGCTCGAATCCGGTCGGTACGCCGCCGAGATTGCTGTGCAGGCCCTCGCCCGCCCGGATGGTCCGGCGCGGGAGCGGGCGCTCGGCCAGTACCCGGAACTCATGCGGGCCCGGTACGGGGGCTATTACACCCTGGGCCGGTTCTTCGTCCAGCTCATCGGCAATCCGACGATTATGGCGTTCGGTACCCGCTACGGGCTGCCGAGACCGGTCCTCATGCGTTTCGTTCTCAAGATCATGGCAAATCTTACCGACCCCCGGGGAGGGGATGCGATGGACCGACTGATCAACGCGATGACCCGGCTCGCTCCCGCGGCCTGACGTGTCCGAAATGGCCACTGGTTCCGCGGGCCGAGTCCGGACCGTTCGCGGTCCGTTCACCGGCGAGCCGTTTCACCCCAACGTCCGGTAACAAACTCTCGAAGGAGAGGAGTTCGGCATGCTCTCGAACTATGTGCCGATCCTCGTTCTGCTCGTGATCGCGGCCCTGTTCGCAGTTGGTTCGGTCGCGGCCGGTGCGCTGATCGGCCCGCGCCGGTTCAACCGTGCGAAGATCGACGCATACGAGTGCGGGATCGAACCCTCCCCGGCCCCGGCCGGGCCGCAGCGTTTCCCGGTGAAGTACTACAACACCGCGATGCTCTTCATCGTCTTCGACATCGAGATTATCTTCCTCTTCCCCTGGGCGGTAGCGTTCGACAGCCTGGCGGTATTCGGTCTCGGCGCGATGGCGTTGTTCATGGCGACCATTTTCGTCGCGTACGCCTACGAGTGGCGGCGTGGAGGTCTGGAATGGGACTAGAGGAGAAGCTGCCGGGCGGTGTGCTTCTTGCCAGCGTCGAGAAGCTCGCCAACTGGTCACGGCGCTCGTCGCTGTGGCCGGCGACCTTCGGGTTGGCCTGCTGCGCGATCGAGATGATGTCGACGGGAGCCGGCCGCTACGACCTGTCCCGATTCGGCATGGAGGTCTTCCGGGCCAGCCCGCGCCAGGCCGATCTCATGATCGTCGCCGGCCGGGTGAGTCAGAAGATGGCGCCGGTGCTGCGGCAGATCTACGACCAGATGCCCGAGCCCAAGTGGGTGCTGTCGATGGGTGTCTGCGCCAGCAGCGGCGGCATGTTCAACAACTACGCGATCGTGCAGGGCGTGGACCATATCGTCCCGGTCGACATGTACCTCCCCGGCTGCCCACCGCGGCCGGAGATGCTCATGGACGCCATCATCAAGCTGCACGAGAAGATCCTCGCCGGCCCGATCTCCGGCCGGATCGAGCACACGAAGATCGGTTCCTCGCCGTATCCGAAACCCATCGAGGTGGCCACCGCCCGGGCCGGTCTGCCGGCGGGCGCATTCGGCACCCGGACCCTCTCGGTGAACGACCGCAAGCGCTTCTCGATCCCGGCCGGGGCGCCGGCGCCGACGGGTAGCGGGGCGGTCGAACCCGCCCTGGACACCCGCCGGCCCGCTGCCCTCGCGCCGCCCTCGGTGTTCGGGCGCGCCAAGCGGCTACCGGTCGACCCCAAGCCGAGTGACGAGGCCCGGGCGCACGGGCTCGGCCCGACCACCGAGAGCATCGGCGACGTCGACGACCCGGATCGGGGGATCTAGGCAGTGAGTGACGAGAGCACAGCCCCCGCCGACCTGGTACCGGGCGCCGCCGGCGTGCCCGGCGGCCCGGGTGGGCGGCGCCGGGACGCGTTCGGCGCCGGTGACAGCGGTGACACCTCCGGGTTCGGCGGGCTTGTGACGCCCGTTCCGGCCCTGAGCTCCACCGCCCGCCCGTTCGGTGACGCCGACGCCGACGCCGTCTACGACGCGCTCGAACGTGCCTTCCCCCAGCTCGGCGACGCCGTCGAACGGGTGGTGGTGGATCGCGGGGAGCTGACCGTCCACGTGCGCCGGGAGAGCCTCGCCGCCGTCGGGCAGACCCTGCGTGACGACCCCGACCTGCGGTTCGAGCTGCTGTCCTCGCTGTCTGGCGTGGACTACCCGGACGACGTCACCGGCCGTCGCCTGCACTCGGTGGTCCACCTGACCTCGATGACGCACCGTCGCCGGGTCCGGGTCGAGGTGTCCGTCACCGACGCCGATCCCACCGTGCCGAGCCTGACCTCGGTGTGGCCCACCGCGGACTGGCACGAGCGCGAGACCTACGACATGTTCGGCATCGTCTACACGGGTCATCCGGGCCTGACCCGAATCATGATGCCGGACGACTGGATCGGGCACCCGCAGCGCAAGGACTACCCGCTGGGGGGCATCCCCGTCGACTACAAGGGTGCCACGATCCCGCCGCCGGACGAGCGCCGGAGCTACTCGTGACCCCGCGTCCGGCCCTGGCCAGCCGGCGACACCGCCAAGGCGACATCCCACGAGGCGACATCCGAGGTTCGCTATGACGCCCAACACGTCGACTTCCGCCACCACGGACGATCTGACCACCGGGGCCCCTAACGGCACCGGGGCCCCCAACGGCGCGAACGGCGTCGGCTACCCGACCGGGACCGTCGGCGGACCCGGGGAGCATCCGGCCTACGAGGCCGGCTTCACCGAGTCGGCGAGTGGGCGGGTCTACACCGTCACCGGCAGCGACTGGGAGCAGATCCTCGGCGTCGGCGAGGAGGAGAACGAGCGGATCGTCGTCAACATGGGGCCGCAGCACCCGTCGACCCACGGGGTGCTCCGCCTGGTCCTGGAGATCGAGGGCGAGACGGTCACCGAGACCCGCATCGTCATCGGCTACCTGCACACCGGCATCGAGAAGAGCTGTGAGTACCGCACCTGGACTCAGGCGGTTACCTTCCTCACCCGGGCGGACTACCTCTCGCCGCTGTTCAACGAGGCGGCCTACTGCCTGTCGGTGGAGAAGCTGCTGGGCATCACCGAGCAGGTACCCGAGCGGGCCACGGTGATCCGGGTGATGGTGATGGAGCTCCAGCGGATCGCCTCGCACCTGGTGTGGCTCGCGACCGGCGGCATGGAGCTCGGCGCCACCACCGCCATGATCTTCGGTTTCCGGGAGCGGGAGAAGGTCCTCGACCTGCTCGAGCTCATCACCGGGCTACGGATGAACCACGCCTACATCCGGCCCGGGGGCCTCGCCCAGGATCTCCCCGACGGCGCCGAGCGGGCCATCCGGGCGTTCCTCGCCGACATGCCGAAGCGGATCAGGGAGTATCACGCGCTGCTCACCGGCCAGCCGGTCTGGAAGGCTCGGATGGTCGACGTCAACGTTCTCGACGCGGCCGGCTGCATCGCGCTGGGGACCACGGGCCCGGTGCTGCGCGCCGCGGGCCTGCCGTGGGACCTGCGCAAGACCATGCCCTACTGCGGCTACGAAACCTACGAGTTCGACGTGCCGACCGCGCTGGAGGGCGACTCCTTCGCCCGCTACCTGGTGCGGCTGGAGGAGATGGGCGAGTCGCTCAAGATCGTTGAGCAGTGTCTGGACCGGCTGCGTCCCGGCCCGGTCATGGTCGCCGACAAGAAGATCGCCTGGCCGTCCCAGCTGTCTGTCGGGTCCGACGGGACGGGTAACTCACTCGCGTACATCCGGAATATCATGGGGACTTCGATGGAGGCCCTGATCCATCACTTCAAGCTGGTGACCGAGGGGTTCCGCGTCCCGGCCGGTCAGGTCTACACCCAGATCGAGTCGCCGCGCGGCGAGCTCGGCTACCACGTGGTCAGCGACGGCGGCACGAGACCTTTCCGCGTCCACGTGCGGGATCCAAGCTTCGTCAACCTGCAGGCCGTCCCGGCGCTGACCGAGGGCGGCCAGGTGGCGGACGTGATCGTCGGGGTCGCCTCGGTCGACCCGGTACTCGGGGGAGTTGATCGTTGATGGCGTTCTCGCCGGAGACCCAGGCGGCCGCTCAGGAGATCATCGCCAGGTATCCAGCCGGCCGATCCCGTTCGGCCCTGCTCCCGCTGCTGCACCTGGTACAGGCCGAGCAGGGGTGCGTGACTGCGCAGGGCATCGCGTTCTGCGCGGACGTGCTGGGCATCACCCGGGCCGAGGCCGGCGCGGTCGCGACCTTCTACACGATGTACAAGCGGCATCCGGTCGGGGACTACCTCGTCTCGGTCTGCACGAATCTGTCGTGCGCGCTGCTCGGTGGCGAGGACGTCTACGAGCGGGTCTCGAAGCTCCTCGGGATCGGCCATGACGAGACGACGCCGGACGGGTCGATCACCCTCGAGCACGCCGAGTGCCTCGCGGCCTGCGACTACGCACCGGTCATGACGGTGAACTACGAGTTCTACGACCAGGTCGACCCCGACTCTGCCCAGGCGATCGTCGAGGACCTGCGGGCGGGGCGGCGGCCGGCGCCGGCCCGTGGCGGTCCGTTGTGCTCGTTCGCCGAGGTCTCCCGCCAGCTTGCCGGGTTCGGCGATCCGCGGCCGGAGGGCGTCGCGGGCCCGGGGGTCGGCGAGCCGTCGGTCGTGGGTCTCCTCGTGGCCGAGGCGGCCGGCTGGAGCGCCGAGCAGGCGCCCGCGCCGCTGGTCACCCACGGTGTGGGGGCCGACGCGGCGGCGCGCCCCGCCTCACCGCCTGCCGGGCCGCCGCCCGCGGTGGTTCCGGCGCCGACGACCCCGGCCTCCTCGGAACGGAAGGGGAGCTGACAATGCCCGTCACCCCGGTCCTCACCCGGCGCTGGAACACGCCGGAGTCGTGGACGATCGAGACCTACACCCGCCTCGACGGCTACACCGCGCTGCGCACCGCCCTCGCGATGGCCCCGGGTGACCTCATCAAGCTGGTGAAGGACTCCGGGCTGCGGGGGCGGGGCGGCGCCGGCTTCCCCACCGGGATGAAGTGGGGCTTCATCCCGCAGGGCGACGGCAGGCCGCACTACCTCGTCATCAACGCCGACGAGGGGGAGCCGGGCACCTGCAAGGACGCGCCGCTGATGATGGCGGACCCGCACTCGCTCATCGAGGGGATCGTCATCGCGGCCTACGCGGTGCGGGCCGGCCGGGCGTTCGTCTACCTGCGCGGCGAACTGATCCACGCGGCCCGTCGGCTGCAGGCCGCCGTGGCCGAGGCCTACCGGGCCGGCTACCTCGGCCGGGACATCCTCGGCAGCGGCTTCGACCTCGACCTCGTCGTGCACTCCGGCGCGGGCGCCTACATCTGCGGCGAGGAGACGGCCCTGCTCGACTCCCTGGAGGGCCGCCGCGGCCAGCCTCGGCTGCGCCCGCCGTTCCCCGCGACGCACGGCCTGTACGCCTCCCCGACGGTGGTCAACAACGTCGAGACGATCGCGTCGGTGCCGTACATCGTGAACTACGGTGTGGACTGGTTCCGGTCGATGGGCCGGGAGCGCTCGCCGGGGCCGAAGATCTACAGCCTGTCCGGGCACGTGACCCGGCCCGGCCAGTACGAGGCCCCGATGGGCACCACCCTGCGGGAGCTGCTCGACCTGGCCGGCGGCGTGCGGGGCGGTCGCGGGCTCAAGGCGTGGACCCCGGGCGGGTCGTCCACCCCGATGCTGACCGCCGAGCACCTCGACGCGCCGCTCGACTTCGAGGGCATGCAGGAGGCCGGGTCGCTGCTCGGCACGGCCGCACTCATGATCATGGATGACACGGTCGACATGCTCAAGGTCGTCCGCCGGCTCACCCAGTTCTACGCGCACGAGTCGTGCGGCAAGTGCACTCCGTGCCGCGAGGGCACCACCTGGATGGTGCAGATCCTGTCCCGGATGGAACGGGGCCAGGGCGACGCCGAGGACGTGGACACCCTCGTCGACGCCTGCGACAACATCTTCGGCCGGGCGTTCTGCGCGCTGGCCGACGGGGCCACCTCCCCGATCGTCTCGGGGATCAAGTACTTCCGGGACGAGTTCATCCCGGTGAGTGCGGTGACCACGAAGCCGAACCCCACCCCGGGAGACGCCACGGCCGGCGACGGCTCGCCCGCGTCCGCCCCGGGTGCCTACGCGGGAGCGCACTGACCATCATGACCGTCGCCCCATCCAGGCCTCGCGCCTCCGAGCCGGCCCAGCCGGTCGCATCCGACCTCATCACCCTCACCATCGACGGGCTGTCGGTGAGCGTGCCCAAGGGCACCCTCATCATCCGCGCGGCCGAGCTGCTCGGCATCGAGATCCCGCGGTTCTGCGACCATCCGCTCCTCGACCCCGTCGGAGCCTGCCGGCAGTGCATCGTCGAGGTGGAGGGCCAGCGCAAGCCGGTCGCCTCCTGCACCACGACGGTGGCCGCCGACATGGTCGTGAAGACCCAGCTAACCTCGCCGGTCGCCCGCAAGGCCCAGGCCGGCACGCTCGAGTTCCTGCTCCTCAACCATCCGCTTGACTGCCCGATCTGCGACAAGGGCGGCGAGTGCCCGCTGCAGAACCAGTCGATGGCAAACGGCGGTGCGGTCTCCCGGTTCAAGGAGACCAAGCGGGTGTACCCGAAGCCGCTGGCGATCTCCACCGAGATCCTGCTGGACCGGGAGCGCTGCGTGCTGTGCGCCCGCTGCACCCGGTTCTCCGCCCAGATCGCCGGTGACCCGTTTATCGAGCTGTTCGAGCGAGGCGCCGCCGAGCAGGTCGCGGTGAGCGACGGGCAGCCGTTTTCCTCCTACTTCTCCGGCAACACCGTGCAGATCTGCCCGGTGGGGGCATTGACCAGCGCCGCCTACCGTTTCCGGGCCCGGCCCTTCGACCTGGTCTCCACGCCCACGGCGTGCGAGCACTGCGCGTCGGGATGCTCCCTGCGCACCGACCACCGCCGGGGCAGGGTGACCCGTCGCCTCGCCGGCGACGACCCGGCGGTGAACGAGGAGTGGAACTGCGACAAGGGCCGGTTCGCCTTCACCTACGCGCGCGCGGCCGACCGGCTCACCACCCCGCTGATCCGCGACGACGAGACCGGGCAGCTCGTCCCGGCATCCTGGAGCGAGGCGCTCGAGTACGCCGCGCGTGGACTGGCCGAGTGCCGGGACCGGCGCGGGGTCGGGGTGCTCACCGGCGGGCGGCTGACCCGTGAGGACGCCTACGCCTACGCGAAGTTCACCCGGGTGGCGCTGGCCAGCAACGACGTGGACTTCCGGGCCCGGCCGCACTCCGCCGAGGAGGAGCAGTTCCTCGGGTATGCCGTCGCCGGCACCGGCATCGGCGTCACCTACGCCGATCTCGAGGCCGCCCCGGCCGTGCTCTTGGTGGCCTTCGAGCCGGAGGAGGAGTCGCCCATCGTCTTCCTGCGACTACGTAAGGCCGTGGACAAGCACGGCGCGGCCGTGCACGCGCTCGCACCCCTGGCGAGCCGGGGGCTGACCAAGCTCGCCGGCACTCTCGTGCCGACGCGGCCCGGCGAGGAGGCGGCCGTCCTCGACGCGCTCGCCGCCCCCGACCGGGGCGGGCCGGAAGCACCGACCACGCAGGCCCTGCGGGCGCCGGGGGCGGTGATCCTGGTGGGCGAGCGGGCCGCGGAGTTCCCCGGGGCGCTGTCCGCGGCTGTCCGGCTGGCCGAGGCGACCGGTGCCTCGCTCGCCTGGGTTCCGCGGCGGGCCGGTGACCGCGGCGCGGTCTCGGCCGGGCTGCTTCCCTCGCTGCTGCCCGGCGGCCGCCCGGTCACCGACGCCGCCGGGCGCGCCGAGGTCGAGGAGGTCTGGGGGGGTCCGCTGCCCGGCGCGCCCGGCCGCGACACCGACGGCATCCTGGCCGCCGCCGCGGCCGGGCGGCTCGACGGGGTGATCGTGGCCGGGGTCGACGCGGAGGACCTGCCGAATCCGGCGAGTGCGCTCGCGGCGCTCGCCCGGATGCCGTTCTGCGTCTCGATCGAGCTGCGCCGGTCGTCGATCGCCGAGGTCGCGGACGTGGTGCTGCCCATCGCCCCGGTGGCGGAGAAGGCCGGCTCGTTCGTCGACTGGGAGGGCCGGCTGCGACCGTTCCAGCGGGCCCTGGACACCCCGGCCCTGCCGGACGTCCGGGTGCTGCACCTGCTCGCCGCCGAGATGGGCCTCGACCTCGGCTTGCCCGACGCCGGCGCGGCCGCCCGCGAGCTGCGCGCCCTGGGCCGGGCCGGCGACGGTGTGAGCCGGGTGCCCGCCCCGTCGGAGCCGATCGCCGAGCCGCCCGTCGCGGGGGCGGGTGAGGCGGTGCTCGCGACCTGGCACCAGCTCGTCGACGACGGCGCCCTGCAGGCCGATGAGCCCTACCTGGCGGGCACCGCGCGCCCGGCGGTGGCCCACCTGTCCGCCGCGACCGCCGCCGAGATCGGCGCCGTGGCCGGGGGGCGGGTAACCGTCACGACCCCCCGCGGCTCGATCACCCTGCCCGTCGAGGTCACGGCGATGCCCGACCGGGTGGTCTGGGTGCCGACCCACTCGCCGGGCTCGCACGTGCGCCGGGCGCTTGCCGGGCACGCCGGGGTCCTCGTCCGGGTGGGCGCCGCCGGGACGAGCACCCCCGCCGAGGACGATCCCCCTGCCGGGGACGGCACCCCCGCCGAGGACGACACTCCCGGAGGCCGCGCATGAGCGCCACCCCGCCCACGCTCGTCTGGGCCGCGGCCGCGGATCCGGACCTGCACGCGTTCGCCGACGACCCGTTCTGGCTGATCCTGCTCAAGGCCGTCGCGGTGTTCGCCTTCCTGCTGCTGATGACGCTGTTCGCGATCGTGTTCGAGCGCAAGGTCGTCGCGAAGATGCAGCAGCGGGTCGGCCCGAACCGCCACGGCCCGAGGGGCTGGCTGCAGAGCCTCGCCGACGGCGCCAAGCTGATGCTCAAGGAAGACCTCATCCCGGTACTCGCCGACAAGCCGATCTTCATCCTGGCGCCGATTGTCTCCGCGGTGCCCGCGTTCCTCGCCTTCGCGGTGATCCCCTTCGGTCCGGAGGTCTCGATCCTCGGGGAGCGGACCACGCTGCAACTGGCGGACCTGCCGGTGAGCGTGCTCTACCTGCTGGCGGCCGCCTCCCTCGGTGTCTACGGGCTCATCCTGTCGGGCTGGTCGAGCGGGTCCACCTACCCGCTGCTCGGCTCGCTGCGTTCGGCCGCGCAGATCATCTCCTACGAGGTCGCGATGGGGCTCGCGTTCGTCGCGGTGTTCATCTACGCCGGCACGCTGTCGACCTCCGGCATCGTGGCGAGCCAGTCGGGTCGCTGGTACATCGTGCTGGTGCCGTCGTTCGTCCTGTACTGCATCTCGATGGTCGGCGAGACGAACCGGACCCCCTTCGACCTCCCCGAGGCCGAGGGCGAACTGGTCGGCGGGTTCCACACCGAGTACAGCTCCATCAAGTTCGCGTTCTTCTTCCTGGCCGAGTACATCAACATGGTCACCGTCTCGGCGATCGCGACGACCTTGTTCCTCGGGGGCTGGCAGCCTCCGCCCATCCCCGGCCTGTCCGGTCTGAACTCCGGCTGGATTCCGCTGATCTGGTTCGTCCTCAAGCTGCTGGCGTTCCTGTTCTTCTTCATCTGGCTGCGCGGGACGCTGCCGCGGCTGCGGTACGACCAGTTCATGAGCTTCGGCTGGAAGGTGCTCATCCCGGTCGGTCTGGTCTGGGTGCTGGCCGTCGCGACCTTCCGCGTCTACCAGAAGCACGTGGACGACCGCACGCCCTGGCTCGTCGGGTTCGGCGTGGTCGTCGGCATCCTGCTGATCGTCGCGCTCATTGATCCCGGCGGCGCGAGGCACCAGCGGGAGCTGGAGGAGGCCGAGCAGCGCAAGTTGGCCGAGGCGCCGAGCCTCGACCGCATCCCGTGGCCGCCCCCACCGCCGGCCGGTGGACGGGGCCGTCCGGCGGTGTCCGCCGGTGCCTCGGCCAACGGGTCGTCCACTGTCATCCCCGCGGACCCCGGTCCGCGTTAGGAGCGTTGAGTCATGGGGATCCTCGACCCGTACAAGGGGTTCGGCGTCACCTTCGGGACGATGTTCAAGAAGCCGACGACCGAGCAGTACCCGGAGGAAAAAAAGGAGACCGCCCCGCGTTTCCACGGCCGTCACCAGCTCAACCGGCATCCCGACGGCCTGGAGAAGTGCGTCGGGTGCGAGCTGTGCGCCTGGGCGTGCCCGGCCGATGCGATCTATGTCGAGGGCGCGGACAACACCGAGGCTGAGCGGTACTCCCCGGGCGAGCGGTACGGCCGCGTCTACCAGATCAACTACCTGCGGTGCATCCTGTGCGGGCTGTGCATCGAGGCCTGCCCCACCCGGGCGCTGACGATGTCCAACGACTACGAGCTCGCCGACGACAGCCGACAGGATCTGATCTTCACCAAGGAACAGCTGCTCGCTCCGCTGCGCGAGGGTATGGAGGCGCCGCCGCATCCGATGCGGCTCGGCTCCAGCGAGACCGACTACTACACCCGCGCCCCCGACGCCCCGCTGCCCTGGCAGGTCTCGGAGCAGGAGCAGGCCGCGGGGCAGGCCGCGGAGCGGGAGGCAGCAGACGTCATCGCCCGGCGGACGGCGGGCGAGCACTCCCGGGCGGACGAGGTTCCCGCCCACGGCGCCGGTTCGGAGCGACCACGATGAACCACGAGATCCTCGCCGCCGCCGCGGGGGACATCACCAGCACCTCCACCGGTGAGGCCGCGACCTTCTGGATCCTCGCCCCGGTCGCGGTGCTGGCCGCACTCGGCATGGTGATGGTCCGCAGCGCCGTGCACTCGGCGCTGCTGCTGGTGGCCAACCTGTTCTGCGTCGCGGTGTTCTACCTGATCCAGGAGGCACCGTTCCTCGGGTTCGTGCAGATCATCGTCTACGCGGGCGCGATCATGGTGTTGTTCCTGTTCGTGCTGATGCTCGTCGGGGTCGACTCGTCCGACTCGCTGGTGGAGACCATCCGCGGTCAGCGCCTCGGCGCGATCGTCTTCGGCCTCGGCTTCGCGGGCCTGCTGGCCTTCCCGATCGGTTCGGCGATCGACGGCGGGAGCGCCACGGGCTTGTCCGAGGCGAACACCGGCGGCAACGTCCAGGCGATCGGCCGCCTGCTGTTCACCGACTACGTCTTCGTCTTCGAGGCGATCTCGGCGCTGCTTGTCGTCGCCGCGATCGGCACGATGATCCTCGGCCACCGGGAACGCGAAGGCGGCCGGATCAGCCAGCGGGAGTGGATGCGGCGGCGCTTCACCGAGGGCCGTCAGGTCACCCCGCTGCCCGGGCCGGGGGTCTTCGCCCGGCATGACTCCGCCGACACGCTCGGGCTGTTGCCGGGCGGCGGGCGCGCCTCGGGCATCGGGGGCATCCCCGAGACGCCCGGCGAGCCGGGCGGCGGCATCTCCCGGGACGCGAACGGTTCGGCGCCCGTCGGCGCCGGTAAGGGGGACGGTCGATGAACCCCGCGAACTACCTGATCCTCTCCGCGCTACTGTTCACCATCGGCACGGTCGGGGTCCTCGTCCGGCGCAACGCGATCGTCGTGTTCATGTCGGTGGAGCTCATGCTCAACGCCGCGAACCTGACCCTGGTCACGTTCTCCCGCATTCACGGGACCCTCGACGGGCAGATCATGGCCTTCTTCGTCATGGTCGTCGCCGCGGCCGAGGTCGTCATCGGCCTGGCCATCATCCTCAGCATCTTCCGAACCCGTCACTCGGCGTCGGTGGATGACGTGAACCTGCTGAAGTACTAGCTCCCAGCCAAGCACGAGTACGAGCGCGAACACCAGATCTTGACCAGCATTCCCACCGCGGACCGGGTCGGGTGGACTCTCCGGTCCGCTCCCGCCGCCGGAACGCGGCTGCGACCGGCCGTCGGCCACGGAAGAACGGACGACACTGCAGTGACGCATTATCGCCAATGGCATCCGCGGCGGAGTCGCGATGAACGCTGACCCGCTTCTGCTCGCCGCCGCCGAACATGGCGGCAGCAAGATCCATTATGCGGCCGCGTCGGGGGTCTTCTCGCTGACCTGGCTGCTCATCGCGCTTCCGTTGGCCGGAGCCGCGGTGCTGTTGCTCGGCGGCCGGCGGACCGATGGGTTCGGGCATCTGCTCGGCACACTGACCTCCGCCGCCAGCTTCGTGATCGGTCTGGTGCTGTTCGCCGGCCTGCTCGACCGCCCCGGTGACGACCGGGCGCTGTCCCAGCAGCTGTACTCCTGGATTCCGGTCAACGGTTTCCAGGTGGACGTCGGTCTGCTGGTCGACCAGCTTTCGGTCGTCTTTGTGCTGCTGATCACTGGGGTCGGGACGCTGATCCACATCTACTCGATCGGCTACATGGCGCACGACCCGGCCCGGCGGAAGTTCTTCGCCTACATGAACCTCTTCCTGGCGTCGATGCTGCTGCTCGTCCTGGGCGACAACTTCCTGTCGCTCTACGCCGGCTGGGAGCTGGTCGGGCTGTCGTCCTTCCTGCTCATCAAGTTCTGGGAGTACAAGCCGGCCGCCGCCACCGCGGCGAACAAGGCCTTCTACATGAACCGGGTCGGGGACGTCGGGCTGGTGCTCGCGATCATGTTCATGTTCGCCACCGTCGGGTCGACGAGCTACGCCGACGTGTTCGGCTCGGCCGCCGCGGGCGTCATCGGTTACGGCACGATCACCGCGATCGCGCTGCTGCTCCTGCTCGGCGCGTGCGGCAAGTCCGGTCAGTTCCCACTGCAGGCCTGGCTGCCGGACGCCATGGAGGGCCCGACCCCGATCTCCGCGCTCATCCATGCGGCGACCATGGTCACCGCCGGGGTCTACCTCATCGTGCGGGCCGGGCCGATCTTCAACGAGACGCAGGCCGCTCGCACCGTCGTAGTGATCATCGGGGCGGTCACGATCCTGATTGGCTGCGTCATCGGCTGCGCCTACGACGACATCAAGAAGGTGCTGGCCTACTCGACGGTCAGCCAGATCGGGTACATGTTCCTCGCGGTGGGGCTGGGACCGGCCGGCTACGCGATCGGCATCATGCACCTGCTCGCCCACGGCTTCTTCAAGGCCGGCCTGTTCCTCGGATCCGGCTCGGTGATCCACGCGATGCACGACGACCAGGACATGCGCCACTACGGCGGGCTCTGGCGGTACATGCCCATCACCTGGGTGACCTTCGGTTTTGGCTACCTGGCGATCATCGGGTTCCCCGGGTTCTCCGGCTTCTTCACCAAGGACCGGATCATCGAGACCGCCTTCGACAAGGGTGGGACATCGGGATACCTGCTCGGCTCGATCGCGCTGCTGGGCGCGGGCATCACCGCCTTCTACATGTCCCGGCTGTTCCTGATGACCTTCCACGGCAGGCCGCGCTGGACGACGGAGGGCGAGCACGCCCGGCATCCGCACGAGTCCCCGGTGTCGATGACCGGGCCGATGATCGTGTTGGCCGTCGGCTCGGTCCTCGCCGGTGGCCTGTTCGTCCTCGGCCACTCGTTGCAGGACTGGCTCGAACCGGTCGCCGGGACGCACGTCGAGGGCGTCCACACCTTCTCGCCGCTCGTCCTCACCCTGCTCACACTGGTGGTCACCGTCGGCGGCTTCGCCGGCGCCTATGTGCGCTACCAGCTGCGCCCGGTCGAGGCGACGGCCCCGCCAGACTCCAAGGTCACCCTGGTCACCGTCGCCGCCCGTCACGACCTGTTCGCGAACACCTTCAACGAGACCGTCGCGATGCGGCCTGGCCAGTACCTGACCCGTTTCCTGGTCTGGCTGGACCTCGTCGGCGTCGACGGGCTCGTGCGGAGCAGCGCCGCCGCCATCGGCGGCCTGTCGGGGCGGATGCGCCGCCTCCAGACCGGCTTCGTCCGGTCCTACGCTCTGTCGATGTTGGGAGGTGCCGTCCTCGTGGTCGGCGCGCTGCTGCTGGTGAGGGCGGGCTGACATGCACACAGTCCCCTGGTTGACGATCATGCTGATCGTCCCGGCCGCGGGTGCGGTGATCGTCGCCGCTCTGCCCCGCCGGCTGTCGACCCTCGCCAAGCAGCTCACCCTCGGGCTCTCGCTGGCGGTCCTGGTGCTCGCGGTCCTTGCGACTGCTGCCTACGACCCGAACAAGGCCGGCTTCCAGTTCGGCCAGTCCTACGACTGGATCAAAACCTTCGGCATCTCCTACTCGGTGGGAGCCGACGGCATCTCGCTGGTGCTGATCCTGCTGGCCGCGCTGCTGGTGCCGGTCGTGGTCCTGGCGTCCTGGGACGAGGCAGACGCGGATGGCGGGACGACCGGCGCGACGGACCCGACCGGCGCGGCCGCCGTCGGGGCGGACGGCTCCGGGCCCGGAGCCGGGACGCGGAGCAGGCGGTCGGTCCCGGCGTTCTTCGCGCTGTTGCTGGCGCTGGAGGCTGGGATGATCGGCGTGTTCGCCGCCACCGACGTCTTCCTCTTCTACGTCTTCTTCGAGGCGATGCTCATCCCGATGTACTTCCTCATCGGGAGCTACGGCCCGGTCAGGGAGCAAGCGCAGCGCTCCTACGCGGCGGTCAAGTTCCTGCTCTACAGCCTCTTCGGTGGTTTGCTGATGCTCGCCGCCGTGATCGGGCTGTACGTCGTCTCCGCCGACAACCTCGGCAGCGGAACCTTCGACTTCGCCACCCTGCGGCAGATGGACATCACCCCCGAGGCGCAGAAGTTGCTGTTCCTCGGCTTCTTCCTGGCGTTCGCCATCAAGGCCCCGCTGTTCCCGTTCCACACCTGGCTGCCCGACGCCGGCGCGCAGTCGCCCACCGGCGGCGCGGTGCTGCTGGTCGGGGTGCTGGACAAGGTGGGCACGTTCGGACTGATCCGGTACTGCATCCCGCTGTTCCCCGACGCGGCCGACTACTTCGCCCCGCTGGTGCTGGGGCTGGCGGTGACCGGCATCTTCTACGGTGCCCTGCTCGCCATCGGGCAGCGGGACATGAAACGGCTGGTCGCCTACACCTCGCTGGCCCACTTCGGCTTCATCGCGCTGGGCACCTTCGCCTTCACTTCCCAGGCGGGCAGCGGCGCGGTGCTCTACATGGTCAACCACGGCCTGTCCACCGGCCTGCTTTTCATGGTCGTGGGCTTCCTGGTGGCGCGCCGCGGCACCCGTGACGTCGGCGCTTACGGTGGTCTGGCCAGGGTGACGCCGGTGCTCGCCGGGGTGTTCCTCGTCGCCGGACTGTCGTCGTTGGCGTTGCCCGGGACGAACAGCTTCGTCAGCGAGTTCCTGGTGCTGATGGGGACGTTCACCCGGAACAAGCCGCTGGCGATCGTCGCGACCACCGGCATCGTGCTGGCCGCGATCTACATCCTGTACCTCTACCAGCGGACGATGACCGGGCCGGTGGTGCACGAGGAGAACAAGGTCCTGGTCGACCTCAGCCTGCGCGAGAAGCTCGTCGTTGCCCCGATGGTCGCGCTCATCGTCGCGCTCGGGGTCTACCCCAAGCCGCTGCTCGACATCATCACGCCGACGGTGACGGCGACCTATGCCGATATCGGCAAGTCTGACCCGGCTCCGACGCACTCGGTGACCGCGGAGTCCGGAGGCCACTCGTGAGCGCCACACCCGACCTTCTCCTGGCGCAGGAATCGAACCCGATGATCATGCCGCCGTCGATCGAGTACTCCTCGCTCAGCCCGATCCTGATCGTGTTCGGGGTCGCGCTCGTCGGGGTGCTCGTCGACGCCTTCGCCACGATGCGGGCCCGGCGGACCTTCCAGCCGATCCTGGCGGGTGCGGGCTTCGTCGCCGCGCTCGTGGCCGTGGCGGTGCTGCATGGCCGGCAGGCCATCCTCGCCTCCGGTGCGCTGGCGATCGACGCGCCGACCCTGTTCATGCAGGGCACGATCCTGGTCTTCGCCCTGCTGTCGGTGCTGCTAGTGGCCGAACGCCAGCTTGACTCGTCCGGCGGGGCGATCGTGGCCTCGGCCGCGATCACTCCAGGCTCGAAGGGATCGACGGCACAGCAGACCTCGGCAGACGTGCAGACCGAGGCGTATCCGCTGATGGTCTTCTCGGTCACCGGGATGATGCTCTTCGTCGCATCGAACAACCTGCTGGTGATGTTCGTGGCGCTGGAGATCCTCTCGCTGCCGCTGTACCTGCTGGCCGGGCTCGCCCGGCGCCGCCGGCTGCTGTCGCAGGAAGCGGCGATGAAGTACTTCCTGCTCGGGGCGTTCTCCTCGGCCTTCTTCCTCTACGGCGTCGCGTTTGCCTACGGATTTGCCGGCAGCGTGGAGTTCGGGGCGATCGCGGACGCGGTCGGCAACGCCGGTGTGAACGACACCTACCTCTATCTGTCGTTCGCGCTGCTGGCGGTGGGTCTGTTCTTCAAGATCGGCGCCGCGCCGTTCCACTCCTGGACGCCGGACGTCTACCAGGGCTCGCCGACGCCGGTTACCGCGTTCATGGCGGCGGGGACGAAGGTCGCCGCGTTCGGCGCCCTGCTGCGGGTCTTCTACGTCGCCTTCGGGGGGCTGCGCTGGGACTGGCGACCAATCCTGTGGACGATCGCCATCCTCACCATGGTGGTCGGCGCGGTGCTTGCCCTGACCCAGCGCGACATCAAGCGCATGCTGGCCTACTCTGCGATCGCGCACGCCGGGTTCCTGCTGGTGGGCCTTGCCGGCACCAACACCGACGGCCTGCGCGGCTCGATGTTCTACCTGGTGACCTACGGCTTCACGACGATCGCCGCCTTCGCCGTGGTCTCCCTGGTCCGTACCGGCGACGGCGAGGCCGGCGACCTGTCCCAGTGGCGGGGGCTCGGCAGGACCTCGCCTCTGCTGGCCGGGACGTTCTCGTTCCTGCTGCTCGCGCTCGCGGGGATCCCGTTGACGAGCGGGTTCACCGGGAAGTTCGCGGTGTTCCAGGCCGCGATCGCCGGGGACGCCACCCCGCTGGTAGTCGTTGCACTGGTGTGCAGCGCCATCGCCGCCTTCTTCTACGTGCGGGTCATTGTGCTGATGTTCTTCTCCGAGCCGCTCGCCGAGGGTCCGGTGGTGGTGACCCGCCCGACGCTGACCTTCGCCGCGGTCGCCATCGGCACTGTGGCTACTCTTGTACTGGGAGTAGCGCCACAGCCTCTCCTGGACCTCGCGACGACCGCCGCGACGTCCGGCTTCGTACGCTGACGGTGGTATGAGCGCTATCGGGCTGGACGTCGTGGGGATCAGGACCGATCCTGATCTGGAAAAGGCCGTGCGGATGGGTCTTGTCCGGGTGGAGGATCTGCTGCGCGAGTCGGTGCGCAGCGAGTCCGCCTTCGTGACCGAGACCTCCCGCCATCTCGTCGACGCGGGGGGGAAACGTTTCCGTCCGATCGTCGTGCTGCTGGCGGCGCAGTTCGCCGATCCTGAGGCCGACGGGGTGGTGCCGGCGGCGGTGGCGATCGAACTCACCCATCTGTCGACGCTGTACCACGACGACGTGATGGACGAGGCGCCGCGGCGGCGGGGAGCGGCCTCCGCGAACACGCGGTGGACGAACACGGTCGCCATCCTCACCGGGGACTACCTGTTCGCCCGCGCCTCCGACATCACCGCGGACCTCGGCCCGGAGGCGACCCGCATCCTCGCCCGGACGATCGCGACCCTGTGCGAGGGGCAGATCCGGGAGACCGTGGGCCCGGCGCCCGGGCAGGACCCGGTCGAGCACTATCTGCGGGTTATCACGGACAAGACCGCCTCGCTCATCGCGACCTCGGGTCGGCTCGGTGCCATGCTGGCGGGCGCCGACCCGATCATCGTCGACACCCTCGCGACCTTCGGGGAGCTTTTCGGGGTGGCTTTCCAGCTGTCCGACGACATCATCGATGTTGCCTCGGACCCGGTGGACTCGGGCAAGACGCCCGGCACGGATCTGCGGGAGGGGATCCCGACCCTGCCGGTGCTCTACGCGCTGCAGGCCGATGACCGGGCGGCGGGACGGCTCCGGGAGCTCATCACCACCGGATTCGCCCCCGGCGACGGGAACACGGAGGACCGGGTGGGCGAGGCTCTCGATCTGCTGCGCAGCCACGTGGGCATGGCCCGGGCCCGGGCGGAACTCGTCTCCTGGTCGAGCCGGGCGCGGGAATGCCTCGCGCCGTTGCCGGACAATCCGGCGAAGACCGCCCTGGAGTCCCTCGCCGACTTCGTGGTCGACCGCACCGGCTGAGCGCGGCGCGGGACTGCCCGGTCCCGGGACTGCCCGGTCCCGGGACCGCCCGGGCCCGGAAACCCGGAAACCCGGAAACCCGGAAACAAGGCGACCTGGCCGAATCTGGTGAGACCCGGCCAGGTCGGAGGGCGTCCTGGGTCAGTGCCCCGACGTGACCGCCGTCGTGGCGGTGGTTCCGGCCGGGTCGGCGTGGCCCTTCGTGGCACCGGCCTGCGTACCGAAGAATGTCTCGAGCAGCGGAGTGACGTCGATCGGCGTCGGATGGAACGGCAGGGAGCCACCGGCCGAAGTCGGCGTCGGGCTCGTGGAGGGGGTCGGGTCGCCCCACGGCCACGAGTCGGTCGGCGACGGCGACGTCGTGGCCGCGCCGGCGGTGCCCGTCGGACTGGGCGCGATGGTACGCAGGTCGGTGGGGCTCGTGTTGAGTGAGCTGAGCTCGTCCCGCGGCGTCAGTGGCACGATCGGGATCGGCGAGGTGCCGGGGCTCAGGTACGCCTCGCCGGTGGCGTGGGAGGAACCTGATCGCCTGGACGGACTACCCGGGTGGGCGGTCAGGCCGGACTGGCTCGTGCTCGGCGCCAGCAGCGCCTGGGGCGGAGTGGGCAAGGTGGCCTGCGGACGGTCGCGGGAGGCCTGCGTCTGCGAGGAGCCGAAGGCGGCCCCGCCTGTGTACTGGACTCGAGGCGCCTCGCCGCCGTTCGGGCCGGTCGTGGCGCCCGTCGGATCGCCGCCCAGGGCTACGCCGGCGACCAGCGCGGACAGCCCGGCGAGCGAGACGGTTCCCGCCGCGGCGAGCCGCACCCGCCCGCTGCCCCGCCGACTGGCCGGTGCCCGGTGCGCGCCGGGCATCCGGCCGGGGCTCTCGGCGGGCGGGCTCGCCGGATGGATGTCGGCGGGCCGGTGGTTCCCGGTGGGGGAGGT
>NZ_CDXDOR010000093.1:0-598 GCF_978021225.1 Frankia sp. CeTa3Moorea
AGCGCTGCGCGCCGGTGGCCCGCCCGGCCGGCCAGGCCACCGGCGCGCAGCGCTTCCCGGGTGACGATGAAGACGCTGTTGAGGTTGGTGTTGATGACGTCAAGCCACAGCTCGTCGGCGATCTCCGCGGTGACGCCGCCGCCGCTGCGTCCGGCATTGTTGACCAGAATGTCCAGCGGCCCGAACCGGTCGACGACCGCGCAGATCAGATCGGTGACCTGCGTCCCGTCCGTGACGTCGCAGGCCCGGCCGTCCACGGCGAGGTTCTGTTCCTGTAGTGACTTCACCGTCGCGGCCACATTGTCAGCCGATCGCGCGCAGAGGTACACCCGGGCGCCGCGACGCGCGAGCCGGGTGGCAATCTCCAGTCCGATACCGCTGGTGGCACCGGTGACCAATGCCACCGGCTGGCTCTGCTGGCTCATGTTTCCTCCGATGACTCCGCCATGGTCGGCCGACCCCGACATTGCGGCAGCCCTCTCGAAACGCGGTCGAGCCGTCGTGGAGCACCGGATGGGCCGCCGGGCGGCCGTTTCGAGTGCCTCTCAACCCACTCGCATTAGTTTCGCCGCAGCCCGGACCGCGGCCCGGCCGCGGG
>NZ_CDXDOR010000093.1:1178-21080 GCF_978021225.1 Frankia sp. CeTa3Moorea
TCATCAGGAGAGGAAGCCAATGTCCGCCACCGCGATCAGCACCGATGTCTACACGCAGGTCCAGCAGTTCTACGCCCGGCAGATGCACGCGCTCGATGCCTGCCGCTTCGACGAGTACGCGGCCACCTTCACCGAGGACGGCGAGTTCAGCCACACGCCGGGGCGGCCCGCGGCCCACACCCGGGACGGCATCGCACGCGAGCTGCGGGCTTTCCACGAGGAGCGTTTCGCCACCGAGCCGGTGCAGCGCCGCCACTGGTTCAACATGATCCACCTGATCGAGGCCCCGGACGGGAGCCTGCGGTCCACCTTCTACGTGCTCGTGGTGACCAGCCGTCCCGGTGAGCGCCAGCCCGAGATCGCGCCCAGTTGCGTTGTCCACGACGTGCTGATCCGCGCGGACGGGGGGCTACTCAACCGGTCCCGGCGGGTCGAGCACGACTACCTGCTTGACCTCAAGCGCACTTGAGATTGCAGGCTGTTTCTGACGTCCCCGGCCCTGATGGGCCGGCGTCGGAACATCCGGAGAGGAGATCCATGCGGGCCGCGGCATTCTACACCTTCGGTGGTCCGGAGGTGCTACAGGTGGTCGAGGTTGCCACACCCGAAGCTGGGCCGGGAGAGGTTCGGGTCCGAGTCGAGGCGGCGGGCGTGCAAGCGTACGACTCGTCGGTACGGTCCGGCTGGACACCGCCGGGGCAGACCCTGCGGTTCCCGCAGATAGTCGGCAACGACTTCGCCGGTGTCGTCGACGAGATCGGCACCGGCGTCACAGACTTCCGGATCGGCGACGAGGTGCTCGGCTGGGCCATGCTCGCCAGCTGCGCCGAGTACGTCGTCGTCCCTCCAGAGCAGGTCGTCTCCAAGCCGTCCGGGATGACCTGGCCGCAGGCGGGCACCCTGTCGGCGTCGGCGCAGACCGCACACACCGCGCTGGACGAACTGAAGGTCAGCGTCGGCGACACTCTGCTGATCCACGGCGCCTCCGGCGGCGTCGGAACGGTCGCGGTGCAGCTGGCCCTGGCCGCGGGCGCGACGGTGATCGGAACGGCCGGCCCGGCGAACCAGGACTACCTGCGCTCGCTGGGGGCCACACCGACCACCTACGGCGACGGACTGGTCGACCGCGTGCGAGCCCTGGCACCCGGTGGTGTCGACGTCGCCCTGGACGCCGCGGGCGGCGCGGCCCTGGATGCCTGCCTCGAGGTGGTCGCCGACCGGAGCCGGATCGGCACCCTGGTGGATTTCGCCCGGGCGGACGAGCTCGGCGTACGATTCCTGCGCAGCCAGCGCTCGGGTCAGCGGCTACGGGCGATCACCGACCTGTACCGCGCCGGGCGACTGACGCTGACCGTGTCGGAGGTCTTCCCACTGGACCGGATCGCCGACGCGCACCGTCGGATCGACACCGGCCATGCCCGCGGCAAGACCGCCGTCCTGCTCCGGGGGTGAGCGGCGTGCTGATCGAGGTCTTCTACGACGTGCTGTGCCCCTGGTGCTACATCGGTAAGCACCGGCTGCGGCGGGTCCTGACGGATTTTCCCGGCCGCGACGAGGTTCGACTGCGGTGGCGCAGCTATCAGTTGTCACCGGACGAGGGGCGCATCCCTGGCCCGACCGCCGCCGAGGCGATGGCCACATGGACCGCACCGGACCAGCTGCCCGCGCGGCTGGCCCTGATCGAGCAGCTCGGCACGGACCTGGGCTTGGCTATCGACCTCGACAAAGCGCGTCCCGTCAACACTTTCGACGCGCATCGGCTGACCCATTTCGCGGCCGACCATGAGCGGGCCGATGCGCTCGTCGAGGCGCTGCTGCGGGCCTACCAGGCGGAGGGGCGGAACGTCGCCGACCACCTCGTCCTGCTGGAGTTGGCGCACGAGGTGGGCCTGCCCGAGGAGGAGACGGGCGCGGTGCTCGCCGGTGACCGCTACGCCGACGCCGTCATCGCCGATCAGCGCCGCGCCGCCGAGTTGCGGGTGAGCGGCGTGCCGACGCTCGTCGTCGACGGCGGCCGGCCGTTCTCGGGCATGCAGCCGCCGGAGATGGTCCGCGCCGAGTTGGACCGTGCCGCAGCGGCCTCCAGCGTCCGGTGACCGATCCACCGCCGGGCGGGGCATCGCCGATGGGCGATGCCCCGCCCTCGGGTGCCGCTTCCGGCGGTACTCCCGGACCGGTCAGAACGTGAGGCCGTGCACGCTCGCCACCTGGTGGAACGCCTCGATGGTAGCCGGCAACGCTGCCAGGGCACGGCGGTATCCGGCCCGCGCTTCGGCGAGCTCCGTACGAACCGACTCGTCGTACAACACGGCATCCAAAGCCGTGCTGACGGACTCCTCGTCGAGGATTTCCTCGTGGACCATCATAGCCGCGAACGGGTTGCCGCTCCACGTCGGCCGGACGAGATCGTTCCACCGCATCGGCCAGGTTTGGTACGACGGCAGGGGCCCGGGATAGGCGTCCAGCCACGAGCGTACGGCGGGGCTGGGCTCCCCGATCGCAGCGTGCAGACGTTCGACGCCGTTGTCGTCCGCCAAGTCGAAACCGTTGACGACGGCCACCCCGGGCACATCGGTCCACACCGCCCGTTCCAGGGCAAACGACGGCAGCGAGAGCGCCAGAACGGCGTCCGCGGCGCCGAGCAGGTCGAGGTACTCCCGCGCGCCGTAGCGGGGCCGCCGGTGCAGCCGGCCCTCCGGAAGGCGGCCGAAGGCTCCGAAGTCCGGGCCGGCGACGAGGAACTCGGTGGTGGCCGGCAGCCGGGTGAGGTAGTGCAGCACCAGTTCCGGGATACGCGCCGCCAGTTCCCGGCTGGCCGGCCCGGCGCGGGTGAGCATGGTCTCCTGCCAGGGAAGGGTAGGGATCATCAGGAGCCGGGTGCCGCCGGACACCCCGAGCGAGTGCCGCACCCGGTCCCGGGCGGCGGCGGACGGCGGTTCGAGCGTCGTCGTGGCGCGGTAGGGCACGGCCGGATCCCCGAGTGCGCCGGTGAGCCGACCCGAGGGCACCGGCCGCAGCCGAGGCATGGACGCGATCCGGTCGCCGATCGGCGTGAGCCGACCCAGCAGCTCCACCTGCCGTTGGCCGGGACCCATGTCGTAGCAGTCCAGCGGAAGGACCGGCAGATCGAAGGCGTCGACAAACCAGGGGTCCACCCGGTACGTCGTGTGGCAGCTGGTCCAGTAGCCCATGAAGTCGCTGGGCACCAGGATGTCCGGACGCCAATCCGCGATCGCGCCGGCGACGACGGTGACCAGATCCGCCCCGGCTCCGGGAGGGACGACCCGGTGCGGATAACCGGCCTCGCGCAGCTGATCGACGCTGTACGAGTCGATGAGGAAACAACTCTCGACGTCGGCCCCGCGGAGCTGGTCGGCAAGGTCCAGCCCCATGGCGGTCTCGTGCAGCGTCTTGGCGAGAAAGCTCAGGAATAACAGGCGCACGGCTTCCTCCCGCTGGGCTGGCGCGTGGCGACGGCGGCGGTCATGAACGCGCGGCGACGGCGGCGGTCAGCCGGTCGACGACGAGGCTGACGTCGCTGTCGTCGAGACCGGGATGCAGCGGCAGGCAGAGCGTCTCGCGACCGGCCCGGTCGGCGCCGGGGAGGGTGACGGGTCCGGCGCCGTAGGTCGACACCTGGTGCAGGGGGGTGTACCGGACGGTGGTGTAGATTCCCGCCGCGAGCAGATCCTGGGCGACGGCGTCGCGCACCGCCGGATCCAGCCGGACCCAGTAGAAGTAGTACGACGACTCGTGGCCGGACGGCAGCGCCGGCGGACGCCGTACGCCAGGGACACCGGTCAGTTCGCGGTCGTACCGCTCTACGATGTCACGGCGCCGCGCCACCATCTGCGGTAGGCGCTCCAACTGGACGGCGCCGATCGCCGCGGTCAGATCGTTGCCGATGAGACGGCGGCCGATCTCCGGAACGGCCAGTTCCCACCAGCGCTGCGAGACGCCCGCGTACCGGAATCCGCTCGAGCGTTCGAGCCCGTGGTAGGCGAGACGCCGGGCCCGCCTGGCGCGCTCCTCGTCGCGCACGTACAGCATGCCGCCGTCGCCGGTCACGATGACCTTCATCGCGTCGAAGCTCCAGATCGCCAGGTCACCGAAGGTACCGACTGCCCGGCCGCCGACCCGCGACGCCGGCGCGCAGGCGGCGTCCTCGAGGAGCGTGAGACCCTCTTCGCGGCAGTACTCCGCGATCTCGGTGACCCGGCCCGGATAGCCGCCGTAATGCAGCACGACGACTGCCCGGGTGCGGGGTGTGACGACCCGGCGCACATCCTCGACCCCCGGGTTCTGGGTGCCGGGGTCGACATCGCAGAACACCGGCCGGGCGCCGGTCACCATGATGGCGTTGGCGGCGGAGACGAAGCTCGTCGACGGCAGCACGACCTCGTCGCCGGGGCCCAGGTTCAGCGTTTCCAGACCGAGAAACAGCCCCGCGGTACCCGAGTTGAGAAAAATCAGCCGGTCGGCGGGTACGCCGAGATGAGCGGCGAAGGCCGCCTCGAAGGCCTCGGTACGGGACCCGTGACCGAGCCATCTGCTGGAGAAGACGTCGCTGACCGCTTTCAGTTCGTCGTCGCCCACCTGGGGCTGGAAGAGGCTGATCATCGGAGGCCCTCCGTTTCGTCAGACGTCGCGCTGGTCGAGCTTGGCCGCCGGGCACCGCTCCGCGGGCCGTAGCGCTGCTCCAGGACGCCGGCCACCTCCGCCGGCAGCGGCATGGCCGCCATCTCCACGGCGATCCGTGCGGCCCGGTCCCGGTAGCCGGAGTCGGACATGATCTCCCGGCAGACGGCGGTGATGTGTTCGGCGGTGTCGTCGCCCGGCACGATCATGCGCGCGACACCGGCCGCGGTGAGTCGTTCGCTGTAATCCACGACATAGGGCAGGTACGGGATCAGCACCTGCGGCACGCCGTGGGCCAGCGCGCTCAGCACGGTGGTTCCGCCGGCGTGGCTGATGACGACGTCGCAGGTCGGCGCGACCACATCGAGTGGCAGCCAACCGGCGCGTACGTTGTCCGGCAGCGGGCCGAGGCGCTCGGCCATGTCGTCCGGCGCGGCGACCAGCAGTTCGACGTCCAGGTGCTCCACCTTCTTGACCAGTCCGGTCAGGACGTCGAGGTAGAAATCCGGGGTGATCCTGCTGCCCGCGGTGAGCAGGACCCGTGGCCGATCGCCCCGGGTATACATCCACGGCTGCGTGGCCCGGGGCGTGGCGTAGGGGACGTACCGCATCAGCTGGGCCGGGAGCGCGTCGGCGGGCCGCAGACTCGGCGGGCAAATGTCGATGAACAGGTCCGGCCGGGGCATGTCGTAGAGGCCGAGCCGCTCCAGCTGCGGGCCGAGCTCCGCCGCCGCGGCGAGGTCGATGGTGCGGGGCTCGCCCATGTCGACGGCGTGCTTCACGTACGGCACCCCGGCGTGGCTGGCTACCAGGGGCGCGGCGAAGGCCAGCACGCCGCCCACCACGAGGTCGGGCTGCCACGCGCGGGCGAACTCCAGCAGCGCGTCCATACACCAGGTGGCGTACCGGCCGAAGCACCGGCCGTTGAAGATGAAACGCTCATGCAGATCGGCGGGGATCGGCAGCCGGTTGCCGTCCTCGTCCTCAAGGGTCTGCAGCATCGATCGGGAGGTCACCGCCACCCCCGGCAGACCGGCGCCGGTGACCGTCGGCATGACGTCCTTGGGCCCCGCCATAACGACCTGGTGCCCCGCGTTGCGGGCGGTCTGTGCCAGCGGTACCAGGGAGAAGATGACGCCGGAGGACCCGCCGGCCACGAAGAGAATCTTCATCGCCCGATCGTCGCGGCGGCGGATAGAACGCCGCTCGACACCGGCTGGAACGCGCCTGTCGCCGGCCGGTCCGCTCGACCGCAATTCGAGCTGCCGTCAACGCCGGGTTGCGACCATCGCCCGACGAGGTACCGAGACCATGAAGGAGCGGGCACATGACGCAACCGGAGGCGCTGACCCCGGAAGAAGTGGGCGAGTTCTACGACGACAGAGGCTGGCTGTACGAGATATTCATGGGCCACAACCTGCACATCGGCTACTGGGACGACGTCGATCCGGCCGCCGATCCGAAGGACCGGCTCACCGACGTGCTGATCGAACGGACCCGGGTAGGCGGCGGCCAGCGGGTGCTCGACGTCGGGTGCGGCACCGGCCGGCCGACGATCCGACTGGCCGCGGCCACCGGGGCCGAGGTCGTCGGCATCAACGTCAGCGCCGAGCAGGTGGCACAGGGCAAGAAGCTGGCTCGGGAGGCCGGGCTCGGCGACCGCGTCGGCTTCGAACTCGTCGACGCGGCGGAACTGCCGTACGACGATGGTTCCTTCGACGCGGTGTGGGCGGTCGAGTCGCTGATGTACCTGGGTGACCGGCCCGGGGCCCTGCGCGAGATCCACCGGGTGCTGGCTCCCGGTGGACGGCTGGTGCTGGCGGACTACGTCGAGTCGGGGGAGCTGTCGGCTCGATGGCGGCGGGTTCTCACCGAGGGGTTCACTGTCGCCTCCCTACCCACGGCCGACGACTACCGCGACATGCTGCGCGCGGTGGACCTCGAGATCACAGACTTCGAGGACGCGACGCCGCACCTGCGCCGCTCGGCACAGCGCATCGACCGGCTCGTGGCGGACAACTACCATCTCGTCGAGGAGCGTGGCGGCGCCGCCTTCGCCGAGCAGTTCAAGGCATCCATCTCGGACATCGCCACGCTGGAGCGTGACCACCTCGGTTACGTCATCGTCATCAGCTCGCCCTCCCGGTGATCAGCTGACGGTCAGAATGATCCGGCCGGTGTAGGCCCGGGATTCCATGATCTCGTGCGCCCGCGCCGCTTCGGCCAACGGGAGCACGGTGTGGATGTGCTGCCGCAACTCGCCGCCAACCAGCAGCTCGACCAGCCGTCGATGGTTGGCGAGGTACTCCTTCGGCCGTGCCTCGCGCCACGCCGACAGCGCAAAGCCGGTCACGAACCGCATGCCGATCAGCGTCATCAGCGACACCGGCGGGACTGACCGTCCCCCGCCGGCGGAGCCATAGAACACGAGACGGCCGAACGGCGCCAGCAGACCCACCTCCACCGGCAGCAGATCGCCACCCACACCGTCCAGCACGACGTCGACGCCCTCCCCGTGGGTGGCCTCCCGTACGGTGTCCACCCAGCCGGGGTCGGTGGGGTCGACGACGACATCGACACCCAGCGACTCGACGAACGCCCGTTTGGCGTTGGATCCGGCGGTGCCGATCACCTGCCTGGCCCCGGCCAGCCGGGCCAGTTGCACGCTCAGGTGCCCGATCCCGCCCGCAGCCGCCTGGACGAGGACCCGATCGCCGGGCCGCACCGGCGCGGTATCCAACGTGCCCATGGCGATCGGACCGGTCCCGGGCAGCGCCGTCGCCGACACAGCGTCCAGGCCGTCCGGCACCGGTAGCAGTGTGTCCACGGGAACCACCACCTTCTCCGCGTACCCGCCGTGCAGGGTGAAAGCAGCCACCCGGTCGCCGAGGCGTACCGTGCCGGTGTGTGGGCTGGCCCCTGCGCCGGTCCCTGGGCCGGTGGCCGCCACCCGGCCGACGACGTCGCCGCCGAGCACGACCGGGAAGAACGGCTTCCACATTGGCGCCGGGAAGAGATCGCGCCGCATCTGGGTCTGGGCGAAGCCGACGCTGACCGCCTCGATGTCGATCAGCACCTCACCGCGGCCCGGGACTGGCTCGGGCGCCTCCGCCGGGCGCAGCACGCTCGGGTCTCCGAACTCGTGGAAGCTGACGACCTTCATCTCTCCTCCAGCAGGGTGTGCGCGGTGCCTGCCGGGTGGCCGGCCCTCGACCGGCAGCCTCGCCGGAGGGCCTCGAATCCGCTTCGAGCGTTCATCGACGGATTCCTGGCGGCCTCGTCGATCGTGGTTCGACCGGCTCCCGAGCCGCTTTCGGCACTGTGCGCGCGGGAACACCACGTCGTCTCGAAGGGAGCACGGGACCATGGCGGAGGAGAATCGGCCGACAGTCGCTGTGATCGGCACAGGCACCATCGCCGTCGGCTGGATCACGCTCTTTCTCGCGTACGAGTTGCCGGTTCGGGTGATCAGCCGCCGGCCGGACGCCGGGCCGGAGGTCCTGGCCGGCGTGGCGGCGTTCGCTGCAGGGCTGGCCCACGGCGTGCCGAGGCGAGAGGGCTTGACCGAAGGCCTCGAGGTGGGCACCGACTTGGAGAAGGCGCTGGAGGGCGCAGACGTGGTTCAGGAGAACGCGCCTGACGACCTGTCGATCAAACAGGAGCTGTTCGCCCGCATCGGCGCGGCGGCGGCGCCCGGGGCCCTGCTGCTGTCGTCCACCTCGAAGCTGCTGCCGGCCGACTTCACCGCCCTCATGGGCGACCGCGGTCGGGCGCTCGTCGGGCATCCGTTCAATCCTCCGCACGTCGTCCCGCTGGTCGAGGTGGTAGGCGGCCCGGAGACCGATCCGGCCGCGATCGAGCGGGCTCTGGCCTTCTACCGGTCCGTGGGCCGGACCCCAGTCCTCATCCGGGAGCCGGTGCCGATGTTCGTCGCCAACCGGTTGCAGGCCGCCTTGTTGCGCGAATGCGTCCACCTGGTCCGTGAGGGCGTGGTCACGGTGGCCGAACTCGACGAGATGGTGACCGCCTCGATCGGTCTGCGCTGGGCGACCACCGGGCCGTTCCGGTCCTTCCACCTCGCCGGTGGGCGGGGCGGCCTGCGGCACTGGCTCGGCAGTCTGGGGACCGGGCTGGAGCGTGGCTGGCAGCAGCTGGGCAGTCCGGCGCTCGACGACGGCACCGTAGGAGCGATCCTGGATCAGGCCGACGCGGCCTTCGGCGACCGTACCTACGAGGAACTCGCCGACGAGCGGGACCGGCGGCAGAATGCCGTCCTCCGGGCCCTGGCCGAGGTGTCGCGGGAGGGGTCCGGCCGCTGACCGCCCCGGCTGCCCGGCACCCCGATCCGGGTACCGGGCAGCCGACCCCCGTCAGCGGTTCGCCAGGACGAACTCGCGGATGGAACCGGCCACGTAGTCCAGCATCTCGGCGGTCAGGCCGGGATAGACACCGATCCAGAAGGTGTGCTCGGTGATGAGGTCGCTGTTGTCGAGCGACCCCGCGATGCGGTACTGCCTGTTCCGGTAGGCCGGGTGGCGGGTGAGGTTGCCGCCGAAGAGCCGGCGGGTGCCGATGCGCCGCCCCTCCAGGTGGGCTACCAGGCCGGCGCGAGTGAAGCCGGCGTCCGGCCGCACGGTGATGACGAAGCCGAACCAGCTCGGATCGCCGCCGGGCGTCGGCTCCGGCAGCAGCAGTCCGGGCAGCCCGTCGAGCGCCGTGCGCAGACGCTGCCAGTTCCGCCGCCGGGCGGCCCCGAAGTCGTCCACCCGGCGCAGCTGGGAGAGGCCGAGCGCCGCCTGTAGATCGGTGGACTTCAGGTTGTATCCCACGTGCGAGAAGATGTACTTGTGGTCGTAGCCGTGCGGCAGGTCGCCAAGCTGCTGGTCGAAGCGCTTGAGGCACTTGTTGTCCTCGCCCGGCTCGCACCAGCAGTCCCGGCCCCAGTCCCGCAGCGACTCCACGATGCGAGCCAGCGCCATGTTGCTCGTCAGCACACAGCCGCCCTCGCCCATGGTGATGTGGTGCGCGGGATAGAAGCTGACCGTGGCGATGTCGCCGAAGGTGCCGGTGAGCCGGCCGTGGTAGCGAGTACCCACCGCGTCGCAGTTGTCCTCGATCAGCACAAGTTCGTGCTGGTCGGCGAGGTCCGCGATCTCGGCCACCAGAAACGGGTTCCCGAGCGCGTGAGCGATGATGATGGCCTTCGTCCGAGGCCCGATCGCCTCCGCGACCCGGTCGACGGTGGTGTTGTAGGTGCCGAGGTCGACGTCTACGAAAACTGGTATGGCTCCGTTGTGGATGATCGGGTTCACTGTGGTCGGAAAGCCCGCGGCGACGGTGATGACCTCGTCGCCCGGGTTCAGCCGCCGCTCCTCCAGGGCGGGTGACGTCAGCGCACTGACGGCGAGCAGGTTCGCTGAGGACCCGGAGTTCGTCAGGTGAGCCTTGCGCAGCCCGAAGTACCTCGCGAAGTCACGCTCGAAGCGTCGCGCGCTGACCCCGGCGGCGATACGCATGTCCAAAGCCGCCTCGACGAGGACGACGCGGTCACCCTCGTCGAGGACGGCGCCGGACGACAGTACGGGCGTGACTCCGGGGATGAACTCGTCCCGGACAGTGTCCCGATGGTATTTGCGGACCTGCTCCAGGATCAGTGACTTGTCGTCAGCCATGTCGTTGTGCCTCCTGCGCTAGCGGTCCCGGTGCCACCGGGCGTCGGAAAGGGAACCGGGTGTCGGGTGCTGCCGTCAGCCGGCCGTGACCTGGCGTGCCATCGCGCGGGCCCGGTCGACGATCAGCGCGTGCGCGAGCGTGTCGCCGTGGCTGGTGACGCGACGCGCGCGAATCGCCGCGACGAACGCCGTCAAGGCGTTCCGGCACTGGTCGTCGGGGGCCAGCGAGTGGCGCTCCCGGGCGCCACCTCGCTCGACCGTCACGACCGGGCAGTGTGCGGGCGGAGTGGTGAAGACATGCTCCACCCGGATCGAACCGCTGCTGCCGATCACCTCGAGCTGCGAGACGTAGCCGTGGGCCAGGCCAAAGGACAGGTGCGCCGTCACGCCGTCCGTGCGGTGCAGCAGGATGCCGCCGCCGAGGTCCACCCCGGTCCGGGAGTCCTGCCGGAGGGCCGCGCCGGCAACGGTCAGCTCCCGCCCGAGCGTCAGGAGAGCGGCCCGCAGCGGGTAGCCCGCTGTGTCGAGCAGCGCCCCGCCGCCGAGCTCGGGGCGCAGCCGGATGTCCCCCTCGGGCCGGGGCGGGATGGCGAACGTCGCGGTGAACAACTGCGGATCGCCGATCGTGCCCTCAGCCAGCAGCGTGCGGATCGCGGTGTGCTGACTGTGCCAGGGGAACATGTAGTTCTCCTGGAGCACCAGTCGGTGGCGGGCCGCGAGGTCGACGAGCTCGGCGGTCTCGGCGTGGCTGGTGGTCAACGGCTTCTCGGCCAGGACGTGCTTGCCACTGAGCAGCGCCCGCCGGATCCAGGTGGCGTGCAGGGAGGCAGGCAGCGGCAGATAGACGGCAGCCACGTCGTCGCGATCAAGTAGGTGCTGATATCCATGCACCGGCTCACCGCCGTAGCGCCGCGCGACGTCTGCGGCCTTGACCGGGTCGCGGCTCGCGACCGCGGTGAGCCGGGCCCCGGCGATACCCGCCAACGTCGGCAGAATCCGTCGCGTCGCGATGTCAGCGCAGCCGAGCAGTCCCACACCCACCGTGCGGAGGTCGTCGCTCCGGGCGGTTCCGGTGCTCGGCTCGGCGGGCTCAGGCATCGGCTGTCCCCTTCCCTGCTGGTGGCCCGGCCAGCATGGACACGTGGCCTAGAGACCCGCTTGAAGCTCGCCGGGGAGGCGCGCGCCGCGTCCTTGACCTCAAGTCCACTTGAGGTTTGACAATCTCGGATACCGACCGCAGCGCTGAGGAAAGGCACGAGCCCCATGGACATCGGCGTAGGACTTCCCGGCCATGTACGAGACCTTGACGGACGCACGTTGATCGAGTGGGCGACACGAACGGAGGCCGCGGGGTTCTCCGCCCTGAGCGTCAGCGATCGGTTGAACTGGTCCTCCCCCGAACCGCTGGTGACACTGGCCGCCGCGGCCGGTGTCACCCAGCGGATCAAGCTGATCAGCACCATTCTGGTGGCGCCGCTACGCGCCAACCACGCACTGCTCGCCAAGTCCGCGGCCACCGTGGACCGGCTGGCCGGGCCGCGGCGGCTCCATCTCGGCCTGGCACCCGGCGGCCGCGAAGAGGACTTCACACTGAGCAAGCTGGACTTCCGGCAGCGCGGGCGGCAGCTGGATGAGCTGCTGGCCGACCTGCATACCTTCTGGCAGCCGGACAGCGAGGTCGGTCCACCCCCGGCCACCCCTGGCGGTCCGGCTCTGCTCTTCGGCGGTATGTCGGAAGCGACCCTGCGCCGCATCACCACCTACGGAGGCGGCTGGGTCATCGGCGACTGCACCGTGAAGGAGTTCCGGGACTTCGTCCCCAAGGTCCAACAGGCGTGGGCTGCCGGAGGACACACCGGGTCGCCGAAACTGGTCGCGTCACTGATGTTCGCACTCGGCCCCGACGCGAGGCAGGCCGCCGCGGACGCCATCGGGCCGTACTACGCCTTCATCGGCGACGAATGGGTGCGGTACTCCATCGACGCCGCGCTCACCACCCACGACGACATTGTCACCGCGGTCGAGCAGTTCGAGAAGGCGGGCTGCGACCAGCTTCTATTCATGGGCAACAGCGCTGATCCCGCTCAGGTGGACCTCCTCGCCGAGGCTGTCCGCGGCGCAGCGGGCGCGCGCACGTCGTGAGGCCACGGCGGCCATGTGACGAGGCGGTCGGAAAGCCACTCAAGTGAGACGCGACGACGATCTACGACATTGGGCTCCACCTACCTACTGGGAGGGCCCGCATGCGCATACTCCTCACCGTCTCGTCGTGGGCAACGCAGTACGCCGCGATAGTCCCCGTCGGCTAGGAGTGCGGGTTACCTCGGTCCACACGATGAGAGGACGCCGGTGATCGATAACTCCATTAATCTCACCATAATCGTCGGAAGCACCAGGGTTGGGCGTTTTGCCCCAGTGGTCGCCCAGTGGTTCGTCAAGCAGGTCGCCGCGTATGATTCATTCGTCACGAGCGTTGTCGATCTCGACGACATCACGCTACCGGAGAAGCTGGGCGCCTCCAGCGGGCCGGGAATCGTGGAGTTGGCAGAGATCACCCGGAAGCTGGCCGCGGCCGATGCCTTCGTCGTGATCACTCCCGAGTACAACCACAGTTACCCCGCCGCACTCAAGAACGTCATCGACTGGCACTTCACCGAGTGGCAGGCGAAGCCGGTGGGCTTCATCTCCTACGGCGGCCAGGCGGGCGGGCTTCGCGCGGTGGAGCACCTGCGCCAGGTCTTCGCCGAGCTGCACGCGGTCGGCCTTCGCGACACCGTCAGCTTTCATGGCGCCCGTAGCCAGTTCAACGCCGACGGCACGCCAAAGGACCCAGGCGGCTGCAACGCGGCCGCGCAGACCCTGGTAAAGCAGCTGGAGTGGTGGGCGGTCGCGCTCGCGGAGGCCAGGGAGAAGCGTCCCTTCACGGTGTGATCGAGTAGGTGCGTCCCACGCGTGGCCCTTCCAGCCGACGCCCTTCGTCGGGTCATCCTGCCGGCTCCACCCTCCGCCCGGGAATCGCCCGTTCGGGCCGGTCTCCATCCGGGCGGTCTCGTTGTGTGTGAAGGTGAAGTCGACGATCTGCGCTTCGAGGACCTGCCCGGTAAACACGTCCATCGCCGCGACGATCGAGACGGTGCCGTGGCGGACGTACTCGACCTCACGGCACGCGTCGCGGCCCAGTCGGGCGGGGATCTCGGGGTGCTTGCGGCTTTTCGTCTGGATCCCGGTCTTCTCGTCCACCGAGAGCAGCGGCGTGCCCTCGACGGGCCCGTCGAGGTAAAGCCGGCAGACCTCGCCGGCCTGGTGCCAGAAGTCGGGGGTGTCGGGGGTGTTGGCCCGGTTGAGCCAGCCCCGGACCCGGTGTGGGCGGACCTCGGCGTCGGCCAGGACCCGCCCGACGGTCGCCGACGAGATCGGCAGGCCACGGCGGGTCAGATATCCAGCCAGCGTGCGGTGTGTCCAGACGCTCTGCCCCGAGGGCGGGGTGGCGGTCGCGGTGGCGACGACCGCGAGCCTGGCCGACGGGCCGTGCACCGGCGGCCGGCCGGCGCGGGGCCGGTCGAACAGCCCCGCTGATCGTCGCTTACGGGACCAACTCCGGGATCCGGGACCCAGTCGCCACCTCGATGACGTAGCGGCCATAGTCCGAATTCTCCATGGCCTTGCCGAGCCGGAGGCAGGCGGCCGCATCGATGTATCCCATCCGCAGCGCCACCTCCTCGATGCACGCGATCCGAGCGCCCTGCCGCCGCTCAAGGATCTCGATGTACTGGCCGGCTTCCATCAGGGAGCTGAAGGTTCCGGTGTCCAGCCAGGCGGTTCCCCGCCCGAGCTCGGTCAGCGCCGCCCTGCCCTGGTCGAGATAGACCTGGTTGATGTCGGTGATCTCGAGTTCTCCCCGAGGGGAGGGACGGACCTGTTGAGCGATCGATACCACGTCGTTGTCGTAGAGGTACAGACCGGTGACCGCCAGATTGGACCGCGGCGCGGTGGGCTTCTCCTCTAGCGACAGGAGTCGGCCCTCCGTGTCGACCTCGGCGATTCCGTACCGGTGCGGGTCGCTGACCGGATAGCCGAACAGCCGGCACCCGCCCACCCGCTCAGTCGCGGCCTGGAGGTTCTGGATGAACGACGAGCCGTGGAAGACGTTGTCGCCGAGAATCAGCGCCACGCTTTGGTCCCCGATGTGGTCGGCGCCGAGCAGGAAGGCGTCGGCCAGGCCACGCGGGCGCGTCTGCGCGGCGTAAGTCAGACGCAGGCCCAGGTCGGAGCCGTCCCCGAGAAGGCGGCGGAACTGAGGTTGGTCCTCGCCCGTGGTGATCACCAGGATCTCCCGGATGCCGGACAGCATGAGGACGGACAGCGGGTAGTAGATCATCGGCTTGTCGTACACGGGAAGAAGTTGTTTCGAGGTCACCGCGGTGACGGGCCGCAACCGGGTGGCGTTCCCCCCGGCCAGGATTATGCCCTTCATCGCGCTGCCGTGCCCGGCGGTGTGGAGCCCACTGGCTTGTGCACGGTTACCTCCGGAGGATTGGTCGGTGGCGCGATGTCCCGCCACGAAACGACGCCGGGGCCGAGGATGGGACGGCGTGCTCGACCGCCGCTCGAAGGTCGGCCGACAACGCCGCCGGGTGGGGCACGCCGGCTTGACCTCAAGCGCGCTGGAGGTTGCACGCTGGCGGTCATGGATCACGTCGACTTCTGGTTCGATCCGCTGTGCCCCTATTCATGGATCACCTCACGCTGGATGGTGGAGGTGCAACGGCACCGGCCGGTCACCGTACGGTGGCACCCGCTGAGCCTGGGGCTGCTCCACACCGCGCCCGGAGCCGCCCCCGACGAGCTGCAGGAACTGGCTCGGGGGCCGGTACGTATGCTCGCGGCGGCCGCGGAAGCTCACGGCGAGCACGTGGTGGGGCCGCTCTACACCGCCCTGGGACAGCGCCTGCACGACGATGGTGGCGCCCTGACTGACATCCGGGTGGGATTCCGTGAGGGGCGTGCCCAGTGGCTGAAACGGTTGGGCTCCCTCGGTGCGGTCTTCGCCGGGGCGCTGACCGCCGCCGGGCTGGACGCGGGTCTCGCCGGGGCCGCCACGGAATCGCGCTGGGACGACGCCTTGCGCGCGGAGCAGGCCAGGGTGCCCACGGGTGACCGGCCAGGTGCGCCGATCGGCGTGCCGACCGTGTCGGTCAACGGAACGCCGGGGCAGTTCGGTCCAGTCCTGTCCGAGATCCTCGTCGGCGAGCGGGCGCTCCGCTTCTGGGAGGCGTTCCGGGCGCTGGTCGCGGAAGACGCCTTCTTCGAGCTCAGGAAGGTCACCGAACGCGCGCTGCCGGACACCTCCGCCCCGGTGCCGGCCGGCGGATCCCGCCCGCCCTCCGCGCGTCATGGAAGGGGCTGAACCCGCGATGGTGGGACAGGTCGAGACCGTGAGCGCCGCGCCACTCAGTCGGCGGACGATCCTGAGCATCATCTCGGGGCTGCTGATCGGCGTCTTCCTCTCGGCGCTCGACAGCATGATCATGGCATCAGCGCTGCGCACCATAGCCGACCAGTTGAACGGCATCACCCTCCAGGCGTGGGCGACCACTGCTTACCTCATCACCTCCACCATTTCGACCCCGCTGTACGGCAAGCTGTCCGACATCTTCGGACGCAAGCGGCTGTACCTCGTCGCGATCTCCCTCTTCCTCGTCGGTTCGCTCCTGTGCGGCATCGCCCAGTCCATGTACGAGCTGGCTTTCTACCGCGGCGTGCAGGGACTCGGCGCGGGCGGCCTCATGTCGCTCGCCCTCGCGGTGTTCGCCGACCTCCTGCCGCGCGAGCAACGCGCCCGGTATCAAGCCAACCTCGGCATCATCTTCGGCGTCGCCAGCGTCTCGGGCCCGGTCGTCGGTGGCTTCTTCGCGGGCGTAGACTCGTTGTTCGGTCTGGCGGGGTGGCGGTGGATCTTTCTGTTCAATCTGCCGATCGGGCTGGTTGCGCTGGTGCTGGTCGGCACACACTTCCAGCCGCCCGCCACACCGCGCCGATCGCGGCGCATCGACTACGCCGGCTCGCTGCTGCTCGTCACGGGAATCGTGCCGTTGCTGCTGATCAGCGAGCGCGGCCGGGACTGGGGATGGGCGTCGTCCCGCGCCGTCGTGGCATACGCCGTCGGTGTTTTCTTGCTCATGCTCTTCGTGACCGTGGAGCGCCGGCGAGGCGATGACGCGCTGCTCCCGCCGAAGCTGTTCCGGGTCGGGGCCTTCCGCCTGGTCAACACCGTTAACCTCCTCGGCGGGGTGGGGGTGTTCACCGGCCTCACGTTCTTGCCGCTCTACCTGCAGATCGGCAAGGGGATGTCTCCCACCGCCGCCGGCCTGATGCTGCTGCCTCAGTCATTGGCGACAACCGTCGGTTCACGGCTCTGCGGCCCACTGATCGAGCGCACCGGCCGGTACCGGGAACTACTCGCCGCGGGACTGGCCACTATGATGGTCAGCTACCTAGCCATCGCCTTCGTCGACAACGACACGTCCCTGTGGCTCGTTGGTGCGGTCGTCGTGCTGATGGGTCTCGGCCTGGGAATATTCATGCAGGTCGTGCTTATCGCGATGCAGAACAGCGTCCCGCCGGAGAACATAGGTGTGGCCAGTGGCCTCTACAACTTCTCCCGTCAGATGGGCGGTGCGGTGGGGGTGGCAATCCTGTTCTCCCTTCTGTTCGCCCTGGTGCCGGGCAGGATCGCCGACGCGTACGGGGCCCAGCGATCTGATCCCGGCTTCCAGGCCGCCGCCTCTGATCCCGCCGTGCTGGGCGATCCGGTCACGCGGACGACGCTGGAGCAACTGCGGGACGGAACCGCCGGCCGCGACCTGAAGGACACGTCGTTCCTCGGCACTATCGACGAGCGTATCGCCCGCCCGCTGCTCGACGGATTCACCAGCGGCATCAACATCATCTTCTTGATCGCCTCGCTGGTCATGGCGATCGCGGTTGGCCTGACCCTGACGTTGCCCCGAGGATCCACACGGCAATGACGAAACCTCCGGGCCACACCCTCGGCCCGGCGGTTCTCCGTCGTCCGACGGCGGCCGGAACGGTGGGGTCAGGACGGATCCGTGTCTCCGCGCAGCCGGTGCGCTCCGGGACCCCGCCGGCCGTACTCATCCTCGGGATTGACCAGAGCGCACCGGGCGATGGAGAGGCAGCCGCACCCGATGCAGTCGGTGATATTCTCGCGTAGCCGCCGGAGGTCCTCCATCCGGCGATCAATCTCGGACCGCCAGTTCTCGGACAACACCGCCCAGTCCTGCCGTGTCGGGGTCCGCCCTTCGGGCAGTTGCCGCAGCACCTCGACGATCTCGTTGAGCGGGATACCGAACCGTTGCGCGGCGCGTACGAAGGCGATACGACGCAGTACCTCCCGATCGTACCGGCGCTGGTTGCCGGCGGTCCGCCGCGCGCTGATCAGGCCCTTGGACTCGTAGAAGTGCAGTGTCGACACCGAGACGCCGCTGCGTCGCGCCATTTCGCCGATCGACAACTCCTTATGACCAAGGGGAATGGAGACGTCCTCGTCGCGGGTCATCGAAGTGTCAACCTCGTGGGTCGGCGATCAACGGCGCGGGTCGACGCACAACACGAACGGAGAAGTGTGTACGCCGATAGGCGAGCATACACACTTCTCCGGAAATGGGTCGAAGCAGCTGTCAGCTGATCGTTGTCGTGGAGAACACCACCGGCTGGGCCGGGTCGGGATAGCATTGGAAGGGATCCCACTGCAGCGAGGTGGTCTGCTCGCGCCACCAGCCGAAGCCCGGGTCGAGGAAACTGTCACCACCCGGGCCGGTTGTCAGCACGCCCGACTGCGGCGCCTTGAGGGTCACCGTCAGCGTCGGCAGGTCGAACGCGGTCCCCCCGTGGAACGGGCCGCTTGCGAGCACCTGGATCTCGTCACCCAACGGCGACACCACCTGACGAGAGGAACCGAGGCCGCTTCCCTCGGAGAGGCTGTAGTCAAGCAACTGCGCGCCGGCTGGCAGTCGGTAGGTCACCGGCACTAGGCGGATCTCCTTGTTGAACCGTGCGTCGGCCACGATCGGATCCGGGTTGAACGAGATCCGCACCTTCGACCCCGGCGCGACCTGCTTGGGCGCGGTGACGCTGAACCCTCGGCTGTAGTCGAGCACCGGTGTCCACGTGCCCGAAATCCTGGTCTGGCAGACGTACGGGACGGTGCTGGCGGTGGTAACCGCCGTCTGCGCCGGCGTGTCCGCGGCGGAGGCAGGGGTAGCGGCGACGGTGACGGCGGCACCGGCGGCCAGCGCGGCCAGCGCGCGGACCCACTTACGGGTTCTGATCACGTTGCTCCTAATCAGTCCACCGGGTCGCGGTGACGCCGGCGAGGTGGCCCCATCGTGGCGACTGCGCCTCGAGAGTCGGTCGAGGTCAGCAGGGTTTCGAGTCGACCGCCGGCTCGGGAAGCGCGCTGATGCAGGTCAACAGGGGTGCGTGCTTGAACGTTGACGTAACTGCAGTGCTGGACGAAGGCCACCAACTGCGCCACGGTCATCCAGATGAAATTCGGGGCGGGTCCAGGGGGCACTCCTCGCACGCAAGACTGCCGAGTTGAGCGACGACGGCGTCGAGGCGCTCGCGGGTGTTAACGGCCAGGTCGGTGGCCTTCCCGTGTTTCGGCCGCGGCCGGCGGACGTCTGCCCGGAGCCTGGGCCGCGAACAGCCGGTACCGTCGTCCGCGGGTGACGGCCGCGCCGGAACTCTACGCTGATCATCGACGGGGCACAGCCCAGCTCGCCGGCGATCGTCCGCATTCCCGCCTTTTCCTGCGGGCCGGCCGGCGATGTGGACCCGGTGGCCTCTCGGCCAGGTACCGCGGACTCTGCGCTTGGCGAATTGAGCACGACTACCACGAGCTCAAAGACGGCCTCGGTCCCGACCGCGGCGCTCCGGAGCAACCGTCACACCCCACCCTCCGGCGCCTCTCCGAGTCGGAGCAGCCCACGCGCTCTCAACGACCGGGGAACGCCCGACAAGGGGCCGCCACCATGACTCGTTGTCGCGATACCAGTCGATGGTCGACCGCATTCCCGCCGTGAACGGGACGGCCGGCACCCAGCCCAGCTCGTCGCGCAGCTTCGTCGAGTCCAGAAGGTACCTGCGGTCGTGCGAGGGCCGGTCCGGCACGATCGTCTTCAGCGTGTCCGGTTTACCCAGCTCGGCAAGGACGAGGTTGGCGACGGTCTCCACGTCGGCCTCCACGCCGCTGCCGACGTGGTAGGTCTCCCCGATCCGCCCTCGTTTCAGCACAGCCTCCACCGCGCGGCAGTGATCGTCGACGTGCAGCCACTCCCGCCGGTTCTTCGTCGAGGCATACAACGGCAGCGGCTCGCCCAGCAGCGCACGGGTGATGAACAGCGGAATCACTTTCTCGGGGAACTGGTACGGGCCGTAGTTGTTGGAGCAGTTCGTAATGGTGACCAGGGCGTGCCGCAAAGTCGTTGATGCTGGTCAGATCGGGTTTTCGAGGCCGAGGATGGCCGTGAGCAGGTCTGGGTCGTGGCGGAGGCGGCGCAGGGTGGGA
>NZ_CDXDOR010000094.1:0-13356 GCF_978021225.1 Frankia sp. CeTa3Moorea
TGAGTAGACGTCGCAAGACGTCGCCCTCATGCGGCTTGCTGGCTTCTTGCGAAATTCTGGAGGATGCTCGTCAGTTACTCCCCAGACGGGGGCTGCCGTACATCTGCCACATAACGCCCCTCAAGGGGGGCGGTCACCGACCGCATCCGTGGTGTTCGGCGGATCCGGTGTCTCGCTGACAGAGAGAACATTACGGGTGGATGACGGGGGACGTCAAATCAATCCCTCGCCAAGATATGTGATGTACGTCACACCTTCCCAAGACTGGTTCGTTGTGATCTTTTGATATGGGAGGCTTGCTGGTCTGGGCCAGAGCTCTGGACCCCCGGAACACTCGTACAGAGCATCACCGGGTCGACTCACCTGGGTCGACGCGGCGACCGCGGGCTGCTGACCGTCGCCTCGCCAGCGAGCCAGAATCGCCAGGGCCATTCGGCCGCCACCCGGATCCCCACCCGGGGGCCGAGGCAGACCCGGCCGCCGGAGATACCGGGCGGGCCGGGAGGACGGATCCCCCGGCCCCCGGCCAGTGCCACCGTGATCGGCCCCGCGCCGGTGACCGGGGTTCCACTCAGTGCGCCGGTCACGGCGAGCGCCCGTCCCAACCGGCCGGGGCCACGCGCTAGGTCCGCCTCGACCAGGTGTGGGAAACGGCCCGCTACGAGGTCGCGACCCGCCACGACCTCTCCGGAGCGCAGGAGCACGGCCGACGCCGAACCGACCGGTCCGCACACCACGTTCAGACACCAGTGGACGCCGTAACTGAGGTAGACGTAGGCCCGTCCCGGCGGTCCGAACATGACGGCCGCGCGCGGCGTCGGGCCGCGATAGGCGTGCGAGGCGGGATCATCCAGCCCCCCGTACGCCTCAACCTCGGTGATCCGAACGGCGACCGGCCCGTGCCGGACCGTCGCACCAAGAAGGGCCGGTGCGACGACCAGAACGGGCCGGTCGTAGAAGTCCACCCCGTCCGGCGCGGCACCGTCCGTCGGTGCCATGCCGGGCGAGGATTCGGGTAGCGCCGTCAACCCACCGCCCAGGCCTGGTCCCGGTCCAGCACCGGACGCAACGCGGCGATCTGCTCGCGGACCCGGTCGGGAGCGGTCCCGCCGGGTGCCGAGCGGGCCTCCAGCGCTCCCCGCACCGACAGCACCTCGCGCACGTCCGGGGTGAGCAGCGGGTTGATCACGCCGAGATCGTCGTCCGGCACCTCGTCGAGATCGACGTCGTGGGCCACGCACCACGACACGAACTGGCCGACCGCCTCGTGCGCCTGACGGAACGGCACCCCTCGGCGCACCAGGTACTCGGCGACATCCGTGGCCAGCGCGAAGCCGTCGGGCGCCGCGGCGACGAGCCGCTCGCGACGGACCCGCATGGTCGCAACCGTGCCGGTCAGCGCGGGCAGCACCAGCAGCAGGGTGTCGACCGCGTCGAAGACCGGCTCCTTGTCCTCCTGCAGATCGCGGTCGTAGGCGAGCGGCAGTCCCTTGAGAGTGGCCAGGAAGCCGGTCAGATCCCCGATGAGCCGGCCGGACTTCCCCCGGGCCAGCTCCGCGACGTCCGGGTTCTTCTTCTGCGGCATGATCGAGCTACCGGTCGCGAAGGCGTCGTCCAGTTCGACCCAGCCGAACTCCCTCGTCGTCCAGAGCACGATCTCCTCGCCGAGCCGCGACAGGTGCACTCCGATCAGGGCCGCCACGAACAGGAACTCGGCGGCGAAGTCCCGGTCGGAGACCGCGTCGAGGGAGTTGGCGAACGCCCGGTCGAACCCCAGCTCCGCGGCCACCCCCTGCGGGTCGAGCGGCAGCGAGGAACCGGCCAGTGCCCCGGCCCCCAAGGCGCTCACCGACGCCCGGGCGTCCCAGTCGCGCAACCGGTCGATGTCCCGGACGAACGCCTGCACGTGTGCCAGCAGCTGATGACCGAAGGAGATCGGCTGGGCGTGCTGCAGGTGGGTCATCCCGGGGGCCGGGGTATCGACGTGCTGCTCGGCAAGCACAACCAGCGCATGGGACAACTCGGTCAGCCGCGCGGCCACCTCGCGGGCCGAGTCCCGCAGGTAGAGCCGCAGGTCGGTGGCGACCTGATCGTTGCGGCTCCGGCCGGCCCGCAGCTTTCCGCCCAGCGTTCCAAGCCGTTCGAGCAGACCGCGTTCGAGGGCGGTGTGGACGTCCTCGTCCTCGACGGTCGGGCGGAACCGGCCCTGGGTGACCGCGTCGGAGAGCTCGTCCAGGGCGGCGAGCATCGCCGCGAGCTCGTCGGCGTCGAGCAACCCGGCCCGGTGCAGGACCCGGGCGTGCGACTTCGACGCGAGCAGGTCGTAGGGCGCCAGCCGCCAGTCGAACTGGACGCTTATCGACAGCCGGGCGAGCGCCTCCGCCGGGCCGCCGGCGAAGCGCCCGCCCCACAGCCGCATCGGCGCCCCGTCCCCGGGCGCCCCGTGCGTCGTGTCGTTCCCGCCGGACGGGTGCGTCGCGGTCACGGGTTCAGCCGCTGCTCGCGCGCCGCCCAGACCTTCGTCGGCAGGCCCCAGAGCTCGATGAACCCGCGGGCATCGCGCTGGTCGAACTGGTCGCCGGCGTCGTAGGTGGCCAGTGCGTAGTCGTACAGACTGGCCGGGCTGCGCCGGCCGACGACCTGGGCGACGCCACCCACCAGCCGGATCCGCACCTCCCCGGACACTCCGGCGCTGGCGGAGTCGACGAAGGCGTCCAACGCGCTCTTCAGCGGCGAGTACCACAGACCGTCGTAGACGATCTCACCCCACCGCTGGTCGATGCCCCGTTTGAACCGGGCGACATCCCGCTCGAGCGTGAGGTCCTCGAGGTCCCGGTGGGCCGTCAGCAGCGTGATCGCCGCCGGGCACTCGTAGATCTCCCGGCTCTTGATGCCGACGAGCCGGTCCTCGATCAGGTCGATCCGGCCCACGCCGTGGGCGCCCGCCCGGACGTTGAGCTCGGCGACGAGATCGGCGAGCGGGAGGGAGCGCCCATCCAGCCCCACCGGGACACCGTCAGTGAACGAGATGGTCACCTCGTCGGGGGTCCGCGCGACGGTGGGGTCCGCGGAGTAGACGAAGACGTCCTCCGGCGGCTGGGCCCACGGGTCCTCGAGGACGCCGCACTCGGCGGTGCGGCCCCACAGGTTCTGGTCGATGGAATACGGCGATTTCTTCGACACGTCGATCGGCAGGCCGCGTTCCTCCGCGAAGGCGATCGCCTTGTCCCGGGTCATCCCCGAGTCGCGCACCGGGGCGAGCACGCTCAGCCCGGGGGCGAGCGCCGCCACCCCGACCTCGAAGCGCACCTGGTCGTTGCCCTTGCCGGTGCAGCCGTGCGCGATGGCGTCCGCCCCGTGCTCGCGGGCCGCGGCGACCAGATGCCTGACGATGACAGGTCGCGACAGCGACGAGATCAACGGATACCGGTCCATGTAGAGTGCATTGCTCTTGATCGCCGGAGCGACGAAGGACTCGGCGAACTCCTCGCGGGCGTCGACGACGATCGACTCGACCGCGCCACAGGTGAGGGCGCGCTGCCGGATGGCCTCGAGGTCCTCGCCGCCCTGGCCGACGTCGACCGCCAGCGCGACGACGTCGGCGCCGGTCTCGGCGCCGATCCAACCGATGGCCACGGACGTGTCGAGGCCGCCCGAGTAGGCAAGCACGACGCGTTCGGTCACAGTGCTTATCTCCTTATGTTGATTTATATCGAATCATGTTGAATTATTAGAAATCACGCCGAATTAGTCAAAAAAGCCGATGAGTGCTATTTTTAGCAAAAATCAGCATTGTGTTTATCGAGGGTGCTGGGAAGGCCGGTTCACGGCGTCGCCGGTGCACCGCTACGCATCCTGGTCCGGCACGGCGGACGGTCCCGTCGACGCTCCACGCGCCCGGCCGTCGGCGAGCCACAGGAGATGGGCGGCGAGTGCCGGCCCCCTCGGGCCGGCATGCCCTCCCTGACCAGCTGGCTCTCCCGAACCGATGGGATCTCCCGGGCCGACGGAACTCTCCGGACGGACCGGGGCCTCGGCTGCGGGAGCCGACCGGCAGACGACGAGCACCGTGTCGTCCCCCGCGATCGTGCCCATGACCCCCGGGAGCGCCTCCCGGTCGAGCACCGAGGCGAACAGCTGCGCGGCGCCCGACGGCGTGCGCAGCACGACCAGGTCGCCGTTGGCCTCCGCGGAGACCAGCAGTTCCTCGCAGAGCCGGGTGAGCGACAGCCGGACGATCTCCGCCGGCGCGAGGTTCGCCTCGACCGCGTAGACCAGGCCGCCGTCCGGACCGCGCACCTTGGTCGCCCCGATGTCCTCCAGATCACGGGACAGGGTTGCCTGGGTAACCTGGACGCCCTCGGCGGCCAGCAGACGCGCGAGCTCGGTCTGTGAACGCACGCCGCGCTGACCGATCAACGCCGCCAGCCGAGCCTGACGGGCGTGCTTGGTCAACGGCGCGGCACGCCGGGCCCCTGCGCCTGCTTCCGAGGTCATCGCCCGGTGCCCCCCACCGGCGATGCGCCCCCCACCCCGGACGCGCTCCCGGCGGCGCCGGTCGGACCAACGCCCTCGGACAGCAGGATCGACAGCAGGGCCTTCTGGGCGTGCAGCCGGTTCTCGGCCTGGTCGAACACGACCGAACGGGGTCCGTCGATCACCGATGCGGTGATCTCGAGCTCCCGATGTGCGGGCAGGCAGTGCATGACGACCACGTCGGGCGAAGCGGCCTCGACGGCCTTCTCGTCGAGCCGGTACGGCTGGAACACCAACGCGCGGCTGTCCGACTCACCCTCCTGACCCATCGACGCCCACACGTCGGTGTAAAGCACGTCCGCCCCGGCGGCGGCCTCCAGCGCGTCGTGCATCACCAGCGCCTCCCCCCCGGTCACCATGCCGATCTCATTGGCGTGCCGCACCACCTGCTCGAACGGCTCATAGCCGGGCGGCGAGGCCACGTGCACCCGCATGCCTGCCAACGCGCCGGCGAGCAGCAGCGAGTGCGCGACGTTGTTGCCGTCGCCCAGGTAGGTCAGGGTCAGCCCGGCCAGGCGGCCCCGCCGCTCCCGGATCGTCTGCAGGTCGGCCAAGGCCTGGCAGGGATGGGCGTGGTCGGACAGCGCATTGATCACCGGAACGGTGGCCGCCGCCGCCAGCCGCTCCAACCGCTCCTGCGCGAAGGTACGCACGACGATCGCGTCGACGTACCGGCTCAGCACCGCGGCGGTGTCCTCGATGGTCTCGCCCCGGCCGAGCTGCGTGCTCGCCGCGTCGATCACCACCGGGTGGCCGCCGAGCTCGGCGACGCCCACGTCGAACGACAGTCGGGTGCGCGTCGACGGCTTCTCGAACAGCAGCGCCACCGAGCGCCCGGCGAGCGGACGCTCCGTCAGCCGGGTAACGCGGCGGCGTGCCTTGAGCCCGTCGGCGAGGTCGAGCAGGGCGGTCTGCTCCGCGGGGGTCAGGTCGGTGTCGAGAAGGAAGTGTCGGACCGTCATGCGCTGACCCTAGAGCCCGGGGCTGACGCGGACTGCGCCGACGCGGACTGCGCCGACCGAACCCGGGCGGCGAGCGCGTCGCCGACGATACCGGGCAGGGCCGCGACGAAGGCGTCCGCCTCGGCGGCGGTGAGGATCAGCGGCGGGGCGAGCCGGATGGCGTCGGGGGCGACGGCGTTCACCAGGTAACCGGCTTCGCGGGCGGCCTTCTCCACCGCCGGCGCGAATGGGCCGTCGAGCTCAATCGCCCGCCACAGCCCCCGTCCCCGGACCCCGGCCACGCCGGGCACGCCCGCCGCCTGGATCGCCGCGGCCAGCCGCTCCCCGAGCCGCGACGCGTGTTCAAGCAGGCCCTCGGCGGCGATCGTGTCGAGCACCGCGAGCGCCGCCGCGCAGACGATCGGGCCGCCACCGAAGGTGCTGCCGTGATCCCCCGGGCGCAACAGCGTCCCCGCCGCGCCGATGCCGACGCAGGCGCCGACGGGCAGGCCACCGCCGAGTCCCTTGGCCAGGGTGATCACGTCGGGCAGCACGCCCTCGGCCTGGTGGGCGAACCACGAGCCGGTCCGGCCGATGCCGCTCTGCACCTCGTCCAGGACCAGCAGCGCGCCAGCGGAGTCGCAGACAGCCCGCGCGGCGGCGAGGTAGCCGGCCGGCGGCGGCACGACACCGCCTTCGCCGAGGGTTGGTTCCAGGAACACCGCCGCGGTCGCCTCGCTGACGGCAGCGCGCAGGGCCGCGCCGTCTCCATACGGCACGAACCGGACGCCGGACAGCAGCGGCTCGAACGGTGCCCGCTTGGCCGGCTGACCGGTGATGGACAGCGCGCCCAGGGTCCGGCCGTGGAACGAGCCCTCGGTGGCGATGATCTCCGAACGGCCGGTCCGGCGGGCGATCTTGATTGCTGCCTCGTTGGCCTCCGCCCCCGAGTTGCAGAAGAAGACTTTCGCCCCCTCGGGCGGAAGCCCGGGGCTCGGCGCGCCGACCCGCAGCAGCTCGACGAGCCGTTCGGCCAGCAGCACCTGAGGCTCATTGGCGTAGAGGTTCGACACGTGGCCGAGAGCGCCGAGCTGGCCGACAACGGCGTCCCGGACCGCCGGGTGGCAGTGACCGAGCACGCTGACGGCTATCCCGCCGACCAGGTCGAGATATTCGCGGCCGTCATGATCCCACACCCGGCTGCCGGCCCCCCGAGCCAGGGAGATCGCGGGTCGGCCGTAGGTCGCCATCACGACGGCGTCCCGGCGGGCGATCAGATCGGCGTTCACGGCGTTCACGGCGTTCACGGCGTTCACGGCGTTCCTCCGGTCGGTTCGCCGGCCGGAACGATCCCGGCCGGGCGCGCGGCGGGCGCAGGGGGCGTACCTGGCTCAGGCAAGGTGCCCGGCTCGGCCATGATCAAAGTGCCGATGCCGTCGTCGGTGAAGATCTCCAGGAGCACCGCGTGCGGCACCCGTCCGTCGAGCACGTGCGCCTGTGGAACACCACCACGCACCGCCCGCCGGCAGGCCTCCATCTTGGGGATCATGCCGGCGGTGAGCGAGGGGAGGAGCCGTTCGAGCTCGGTGATGCTCAGCTCACTGATCACCTCGTCGCTCGCCGGCCAGTCCGCGTAGAGGCCCTCGACGTCGGTCAGGACGACGAGCTTCGTGGCCCCGAGCGCAACGGCGAGTTCGGCGGCGGCGATGTCGGCGTTGACGTTGTAGACCCCGCCGTCGACGCCGCGGGCAACCGACGCGACCACCGGCACCTTCCCGGAGCCGAGCAGGGCGTTGATCGTCTCCGGTCGGACCTCGACGATGTCGCCGACCAGGCCGACGTCGACCTCCCGGCCGTCGACGATCGCCGGGCGGCGCCGCGCGGTGAAGAGGTTGGCGTCCTCACCGGACAGCCCGACGGCGAACGGGCCATGGTCGTTGACGAGCCCCACGACGTCCCGATTGACCTGGCCGAGCAGGACCATCCGCACGACGTCCATGGTCTCCGGGGTGGTGACCCGCAGGCCGCCGACGAACGTCGAGGGGACACCGAGGCGTTCCAGATGCGCGGTGATCTGCGGACCGCCGCCGTGCACGACGACCACCCGCAGCCCCGAGTGGCGCAGGAACACGACGTCAGCGGCGAAGGCCTCGCGCAGCGCCGGCTCCGTCATCGCGTTGCCGCCGTATTTGACGACGATGGTCGCGCCCTGGAACCGCGACAGCCACGGGAGCGCCTCGATGAGGACCTGGGTCTTCGCGAGCGCCGCGTGGCCCCGGGCGGTGGCGGCCGGGCCCCGCCCGGTGCCCCCGCCCGGGGCGGCGTCGCCGGTGCCATCGGCGCCTGCGGTGCCGCCGGTGCCGCCGGTGCCGCCGTGCCCACCGTTCGAAGGCGGCAGTGTCCGGGTCGGGACGTTCATGTCGAGTACGCCGAGTTCTCGTAGACGTACCCGTCGGTCAGGTCGTTCGTCCAGACGGTGACCTCGGCGTCGCCGGCGTGCAGATCGACGCCGATGCGCACCTCACGGCCGGACAGGTCGACGAGGTCGCGGTCCTCGCCGGGGGCCCCGGCCCGGCAGACCTGCACCTCGTTGATGGACACGTCCAGCGCGTCGGGCTCGAAGACGGCCTTCGTGGTGCCGATCGCGGCGAGCACCCGTCCCCAGTTCGGGTCCTTGCCGTACAGAGCGCACTTGAGCAGGTTGTTGCGGGCGACGGCCCGGCCGACCTCCAGCCCGTCGTCCTCGGTCGCGGCTCCGGTCACGGTGATGGCGATGGTCTTCGTCGAACCCTCGGCATCGCCGAGCATCTGCTGGGCAAGGTCAATGCACACCTCGGTGACCAGCCCCGCCAGCTCCGCCTCGGGCAGGCTGACCCCGGCGGCACCCGAGGCCAGCAGCAGCACGGTGTCGTTGGTGGACAGGCAGCCGTCGGAATCGACCCGCTCGAAGCTGACCCGCGAGGACGCCCGGATCACCCGATCGAGGGTGGCGGCGTCCGCGACGGCGTCGGTGGTGACCACCACGAGCATCGTCGCGAGCGACGGCGCCAGCATCGCCGCGCCTTTGCCCATCCCGCCGATGGTGACACCCGAGGTCGTCGACGAGGTGCGGACCGCGGCCTTCGCGACGGTGTCGGTGGTGCGGATCGCCTCCGCCGCCGCGGCGCCGGCGGCGGCGGTATCGGTGAGGTCCGCCACCGCCTTGGTGGCGCCGGCGAGCAGGTTGTCCATGGGCAGGCGGACGCCGATGAGACCGGTCGAGCAGACCGCGACGTCGCCGGCACCGATACCGAGCGCCCCGGCGACGTGCTCGGCCGTGGCGTGGGTGTCGGCGAATCCGGCCGGACCGGTGCAGGCGTTCGCCCCGCCGGAGTTGAGGATGACGGCGCGCAGCCGGCCGTCGGCGAGGGCTTGGCGACTCCAGAGCACCGGAGCCGCCTGGACCCGGTTGGCGGTGAAGATCCCGGCGGCGGCGTCGGACGGCCCGTCGTTGACGACGAGCGCCACGTCCGGACGACCGGACGGCTTCAACCCGGCCGTCACTCCGGCGGCGCGGAAGCCCCGTGGGGCGGTGACGCTCAACTCAACCCTCTCCTGTCCCCTGTCCGCGTTGCTGGTCGATGTTGCTGGTCGATGGTCCCGCGTCCTTACCGGCCTGCCGGCCTGCCGGCCTGCCGAGCCGGAAACGGTCAGGGGGCGATGCCCTGAGCGGTCAGCCCGGCGGTCTCGGGCAGGCCGAGCATCAGGTTGGCGCACTGCAGCGCCTGGCCAGCCGCGCCCTTGCCGAGGTTGTCGATCGCGGTGACGACGATCGCCCGGCCAGTCTCCGGGTCGAAGGTCCCCTGCACATGAACGGCGTTCCCGCCGAGCGTCGCCGCGGTGTGCGGCCAGCGCCCCGGCGGCAGCACCCGGACGAACGGCTCCCCCGCGTAGGCGGACCGCAGCGCCTCGTACACGGCGTCCGCGTCGGTGCCCGGGATGGCCCGGCCGGTACTGGTCGCGAGGATGCCGCGGGGAAGCGGGGCGAGCACCGGGGTGAAGGACACCGTCACGGTCGTACCGGCGGCCCGGGAGAGGGTCTGCGTGATCTCGGGCCGGTGCTGGTGGGTGCCCACCTTGTAGGCGGTCAGGTCACCCATCACCTCGCTGCCGAGCAGGTTCACCGTGGCCGAGCGCCCCGCGCCGGACGTGCCGCTCGCCGCGACGACGACCAGGTCGGCGGGCTCCACGAGACCGCCGGCCAGCAACGGCACGAGCCCGAGAGAGGTCGCCGTGGGATAGCAGCCCGGGACCGCCACCTGCCGGCTCGCGGCGATCTCCGCCCGCGCCCAGGGGAGCTCGGGCAGGCCGTAGGCCCAGGCCCCGGCGTGCTCCCCCCCGTAGGCGCGCCGCCACGCCTCCGGGTCGACGAGCCGATGATCGGCACCCAGATCGGCGACCCGTACGGTGTCGGGCAGGGTGGCGGCCACCGCGGCCGACTGACCGTGCGGCAGGGCCAGGAAAACGATGTCCGCGTCAGTCCCGGCCAGCGCGGCCGCGTCCGTGAACACCCGGCCCTCCAGGTCGGGCAGGTGGGGATGCACGTCCGTCACCGGCCGGCCGGCGGACGCGTTCGCGGCCAGCGCACCAATCTTGATCTCGGGATGGGCGAGGAGCAGGCGCAGCAGCTCTCCGCCGCCGTACCCGCTCGCCCCCGCAACTGCTGCCGTCACACCCATGATTGCAATCTTATACACGCCAACTCATTGTCATGCAATGAGGCTGGCGTAACCCGCCTCGGCCTCAGGCGCGCAGGGACGCGCCGGTAAGCTCCGCCGCCCGGGCGACCGCCGCGTCCCGCACCGCGTTCGCCTCGGCGGCCGTCAGCGTCCGGTCCCCGGCGCGCAGCCGCAGGCCGAAGGCCAGCGAGCGCTGACCGACCCCGACCTGGGCGCCCTCGAAGACGTCGAAGAGGGTCAGGGACTCCAGCAGGTCACCGGCTCCGGCCCGCAGTGCCGCCGTCACGTCGGCGACCGGCACCTCGATCGGCACGACGAGCGCCACATCCCGGTCGGCGGGCGGATAGGTGGAGATCGTCGGCGCGATCATCGGCGGCGCCGCCGACGCGACCTCGATCAGGGCGTCGAGGTCCAGTTCCATCGCGCCGGCCCGGGGCGGGAGCCCGGCGGCGCCGAGCACCCGGGGATGCAGCTCACCCGCGTGGCCCACGACCCGACCGTCGATCGAGAGCTCCGCGAGGCGGCCCGGGTGCCAGGGCATGACATCGCCGGCCCTGACCGTCAGGGTGACGCCCACCGCCTCGGCGACCACGTGCGCGGCGTCCACCGCGTCCGCCCAGTCCGCGTCCCGGGCCGGCGTGGACCAGCCACCTGGCTCACGGCGCCCGGTGAGGAGCACGGCGACGTGGCGGGGCTGGCCGGGCAGAGTCGAGTCCAGAGCGGCGATCTCCGCGGCGGAGGGCCGACGATCCACCGGCGGGGTGACGACACCCGTCGGGATCCGTTCGCGTTCACGGAACACCAGGCCGCTCTCGAACAGGGCGAGATCGCGCTGCCCCCGGCCGATGTTGCGCACGGCCGCCGCGATCAGTCCAGGTAGCAGGGTTGTCCGCAGGTAGCCGGCATCCTCGGCGATCGGGTTCGCGATCCGGACCGCCGCGCGCCGCGGGTCGGCCGCAGCCAGGCTGAGCGCGTCGGCGGCGTCCTCGGGCACGAACGGCAGGGTGAGCACCTCGGCGAACCCCGCGTAGGCCAGCGCCCGGCCCACTGCGCGGTGCATCCGCTGCGCGGCGGTGAGCCCGCGCCCCGCGGGCAGCGACGGCAGGGTCACCGGGATGGTGTCGTACCCCTCCAGCCGCATGATCTCCTCGACGAGATCGGCAGGCCGGGTCAGGTCGGGACGCCAGGACGGCGGCGTCACGATCAGGACACCGGGCAGGCCCCCGGTCGCCGGCCCGTCGGCCACTGCGCAGCCGACGTCGACGAGCCGGCGCCGCACCACCTCGGCGGGGTAGGGCCGGCCGGCGAGGCGTTCCGGTTCCGTCAGCGGCAGGGTCACCGGCGCCAGGCCGGGGCGGTGGTCCAGGTCGGTCACGCCGGGCTCGGGACGGGCGGCGGCGAGCTCGACGAGCAGGTCGACGGCCAGCGCCGTGGCGACCGGCGCGAGCGCCGGGTCGACGCCGCGTTCGAAACGCCGCGACGCCTCCGAGGACAGCCGGTGCCGGCGGGCGGTGCGGGCCACCGTGATCGGGTCGAAGTGCGCCGCCTCGAGGACGATGTCGGTGGTCGTCGCGGACACCTCCGTGCTGGCCCCGCCCATCACCCCGGCGAGCGCGATCGGACCGGTGTCGTCGGCGATGACCAGATCCTCGGGGTCGAGAGTGCGGTCGACCCCGTCGAGGGTGCGCAGCGTCTCTCCGGCGACGGCCCGGCGCACGATGATCGCGCCGGTCAGCTTCGCCCGGTCGAAGGCGTGCAACGGCTGGCCGAGGCCCAGCAGCACGGCGTTGGTGACGTCGACCGGCACCGAGATCGACCGCATCCCGGACAGCGACAGCCGCCGCTGCCACCCCGGCGGGGTGGTGGCCCGCGGGTCGACCCCGGTCACCACCCGGGCGACGTAGCGGTCACACGCCGCGGTGTCCTCGACGACGACCGGATAGGCCTCCCCGGCGGGCCCCGGGCCGGCGGCCAGGTCCGCCGGCGCGCCCGGGTCCGTGAACGGCAGCGCGAAGGCGATCGCCGCCTCCCGGGCGATCCCCCGCACCGACAGGCCGTAGCCCCGGTCCGGGGTGACCGCGATGTCGAGCACCTCGTCGGCGAGATCGAGCAGCTCGGCGACGTCGGCGCCGATCGGCGCCCGCGGCGCGAGCACCAGGATGCCGTCGGACTCCTCGCCGAGGCCCAGTTCCCGGGCCGAGCAGATCATCCCCTCGCTGACATGGCCGTAGGTCCTCCGCGCGGTGATCTCGAACCCGCCGGGCAGCACGGCGCCGGGCAGCGCGACCGCCACCCGGTCACCGACGGCGAAGTTGTGCGCCCCGCAGATGACGCCGCGCACGCCCTCGCCCTCGCCCCCGGATCCGGCATCCCCGGATCCGGCGCTCTCGGCGACCCGGACCTGGCACCAGCGGACGGCCTTCTTCTTCGTCTCGACGATCTCGAAGTCGACGATCTCCCCGACGACCACGCCGGAGAACTCGCCCCCGGCGCTGCGCAGTCCCTCGACCTCGAAACCGGCCCGGATCAACGCGTCGGCGACGGCCCGCGTGGGCGGCAGCCCCGCCACGTACTCCCGCAGCCAAGACATCACGATCAGCATGGGTCAGTCCTCGATTCCGAACGGCAGGCTGAACCGGACGTCACCGTCGACGAAATCGCGGATCTCCCGGATGCCATGGCGGACCATCGCGGCCCGTTCCAGCCCCATCCCGAACGCGAAACCGCTGTACCCGGTCGGATCGACCCCCGCGGCCCGCAGGACGTGCGGGTCGACCATGCCGCAGCCGCCGGCCTCGATCCAGCCCTCGTCCGAGCAGACCCGACAGGGCTGGCGGGCCGCCTCCCCGCGGCAGGCGAAGCACTGCACGTCCAGTTCCGCGGACGGCTCGGTGAACGGGAAGAACGACGGGCGCAGCCGCGTCGACAGGCCCGCCCCGAACAACGCCTGGGCGAAGACCTCCAGGGTGCCGCGCAGGTCCGCCATGGTGATGCCCCTGTCCACGGCCAGACCTTCGAGCTGGCCGAAGACCGGCGAGTGCGTCGCATCGATGGTGTCGTTGCGGTATGTCCGCCCCGGGCACACGACGTACACGGGCAGCGGGCGGTTCAGCAGGGAGCGGATCTGCACCGGGGAGGTGTGGGTACGCAGCACCCGGCCC
>NZ_CDXDOR010000094.1:13687-20464 GCF_978021225.1 Frankia sp. CeTa3Moorea
GGGCCGGGTGATCGGGCGCCATGTTCAGGGCCTCGAAGTTGAACCAGTCGTGTTCGACCTCGGGTCCCTCGGCGACCTCGTAGCCCATCGCCACGAACACGTCGGCAAGCCGGTCGGACAGGGCGGTCAGCGGGTGGCGGGCACCACGACGGCGACGGTCGACGGGCAGGGTCACGTCGACCCGTTCCTCGTGCAGCACCCGGGCGTCGCGCTCGGCGGTGAGTTCGGCCAGCCGGGCGTCGTAGGCGGCCTGTACGGCCGTGCGGGCGGCGTTGTGCCGGCGACCGGCGTCGGCACGCTCCGCCCGGGGCAGGGCACCGAGCTCCCGGCGGGCCAGCACCAGCGGTGCGGAGGCGCCCTGGATGTGGGCGGTACGGACGGCTGCCAGCGCGTCGAGGTCGGCGGCGGCGCGGATCGACTCCCGCGCCGCGTCAACGGCCGCGTCGAGCTGATCAGGGTCGAGGGCGTGGACCCGGGACGGGTCGACAGTCTCTCCAGGGGCGGGCACGGTGCTCATCCTCGTCATCGGGTAAAAAGCAGGGCCATCCCGGCGGGAAGCCGGGGTCGTCCGGCCTGCGGCGGAGTTCGTCCGGGCATGGGGTGTCCGGGCATGGGGTGTCCGGGCATGGGGTGTCCGGTCCTGGGGCGGCGGCGCGCGCCTGGCCGCCCGGGGCGCCCACCGGTCGGTTCGCGGTGCTCGGCGTCAGCCGAACACCGGGCCACCGGCGGGCACGAAAAATCGGAACTCGGCGCCGCCACCCGTGGCCCGGCCGACCGAGATGGTGCCGCCGTGCGCCTCGATCAGTGCCTTGGCGATGTAGAGCCCGAGGCCGGTGCCGTTCCCGCGGCCGGCGCCCCGCCAGAACTTCGTGAACACGCGCGCGGCGTTCGATTCGGACACGCCTTCCCCCTCGTCGGCCACGCTCACCTCCGTGCCGCTGTCCCTGCCACGCAGCAGTACCGTCACAGTACCCGCACCGTGCCGCAGGGCGTTGTCGACGAGGTTGTGCAGTACCTGTTCAATCTTGTCCGGATCGACCCACATCTCGGGCAGTTCGCCCTCCTCGCAGATGAAGAACCGGTCGGCGCCGGCCGCACCCGAGGCCACCTTGCCGTCCACCACCGAACGCACCCGGGCGGGCAGGTCGACGATCTGCTTGCGGACCTGAATGCGTCCGGAGTCGATCCGGGAGACGTCCAGCACCTCGGTGAGCAGGCGCGTGACCCGGTCGGCGTCGGTGTTGACCGTGTTCAGCATGAGCTTCTTCTGCTCGTCGGTGAACCGGTCCCACTTGGCGAGCAGCGTCGCGGTGAATCCCTTCACGCTGGTCAGCGGCGAGCGCAGCTCGTGCGCCACGGTCGCGACCAGGTCCGCCCGGTTGCGTTCCAGCCGCTCGCGGCTGAGGGTGTCGCGCAGGGACAGCGACACCCGCACCAGCCGACCGGCGACCCGGTTGAACCGCACCGTGACGTGGAAGTCACGGTCGTGGACCGGACCCGCATAGGTCAGGCGCCGCTCCGGCTGCCCGGTGACCCGCGGCAGGTTCCGGCTGGCTGCCGAGCACTCCCACCAGTCGTTGCCCCGCTCGTCCAGCAACGGGAGGACCTCGGTCAGATGCCGGCCGATCGCAGACGGTCCGTCCACCCCGGTGAGCTTCGCCGCCGCCCGGTTGAACACCTCGACGACGCCGACGGCGTCGGTCACGATCACCGAGTCCGGTAGCAGGTCGAAGGCGGCGGCAGGCAGTGGGCCGTCCAGCGCGGCCGACACGGCCGAATCGGTGGAATCGGGCGCGCAGCCGGGGCCGGGTGGCGGTACCTGCCCGGATGGCGACGCGACAGTGTTCATCACCGTCGACCACCTCCTCCGGTGCCGTCAGTACCGGACCTGCCCGTTCTCTGCGCCCGCGCCGACGCGTAAAGGCACAGGGCGGACGCAACCGCAAGATTCAGGGACTCGGCCTGACCGTACACCGGTACCCGCAGCACCGCGTCCGCGGCGGTCAGAGTAGCCGAAGCCAGCCCATGTGCCTCGTTACCGAACAGCCACGCCGTCGGCCCGTCGAGCTCACCGGCGGCGACGGCGGTGTCGATGTCGCGATCCGCGGCTCCGGACGTCGCCACGATGCGGCAGCCCCGGGCCCGCAGCCGGTCCAGCACCACGGCCAAGGCTGGTTCCACGATCACCGGGAGGTGAAAGTGGCTGCCGGCCGAGGAGCGCACGCACTTGCCCCCGAAGGGGTCGACACCGCTCCCGGTAAAGACGACGGCGTCCGCTCCGGCCGCGTCCGCGCTGCGGATCACCGTGCCGGCGTTGCCCGGATCGCCCGCGCCGATGCACACCGCGACCAGCCGGGGGGCGTGCAGGTCGGCGAGCCGGTGAGCGGGCAGGGCCGCGACCGCGACGAGGCCCTGGGGGGTCACCGTCTCCGACAGCGACGCCACGGCCTCGTCCGTGACGACCCGGACCGGCACCCGGACCGCCCTCAGCAGCTCCTCGTGCCGGGGAGTCGCGGAGACTCCGACGAACACCTCGAGCAGCTCGCCGACGGCCGACGCCGCGCCCACCGCCTGCGCCCCCTCGACCAGGAACCTGCCCTGCTCGCGCCGGGCCGCGGGCCGCTTGAGGCGACGCGCGGCGCCGACCCGCCCGGAGCGCGCTCCGGCGATCACTCCGGGCCCCGGGGAAGGGGCCGTCGGGGAAGGGACCGTCGACGGCGGGGCGTCGGTCGTGGGGGACACGCGGGAGGCGGGCACGGGCCGACGTCGCGACGGGCTCAGGCGGCGGTGGGCTCCGGCGCCGCCGCCAGCGCGGCCCGTGCCACCTCGACCAGGGCGGTGAACGCGACCGCGTCGTTGACCGCGAGGTCGGCCAGAATCTTGCGGTCGACTTCGACACCGGACAGCTTCAGACCCTGCACGAAGCGGTTGTAGGTCAGGCCGTTCGCCCGCGCCGCCGCGTTGATCCGAGTGATCCACAGCTGCCGGAAGTCGCCCTTGCGCGCGCGGCGGTCCCGGTAGGAGTAGGTCATCGAGTGGAGCATCTGCTCCTTGGCCTTGCGGTAGAGCCGCGAGCGCTGGCCCCGGTAGCCGCTGGCCTGCTCGAGGACCGTACGGCGCTTCTTCTGGGCGTTGACCGCCCGCTTCACGCGTGCCATGAGGGCACCTGTCTCCTTCGTTCGGGTGCGTCCGGCGGCCCGGGCCGGAGTCGGCCGCCAACGGCGGGCCGACCGCGACCGGCGGGCCCGCCGCAGTCGGGGCCGGAGTCGTCAGCGGGCCGCGGTCAGCGGGCGAGCAGACGCTTGACGCGTCGGTTGTCCGCCTTCGTCAACGGCACCACGCCATCCAGTCTGCGGGTGAGGCGGCTGGTCTTGTGCTCCAGGTAGTGGCGGCGGTTGGCCCGCTGGCGCAGCACCTTGCCGGACCCGGTGACCCGGAACCGCTTACTCGCACCGCTGTGGGACTTCTGTTTGGGCATGTTGACATCCTGACGGGTTACGTGGGTGGTCGAACAACCGGCGTGGCGAGATCCGGAACCGGTGGCGGCGCCACCGCGCGGACTGCCCGCCGTCGAGTCAGGCGTGGCCGGCCGGTTCCGGCACCCGCTGCGGCTTCGAACCCTTGTGCGGGGCCATGACCATGGTCATGTTCCGGCCGTCCTGCTTGGGCTGAGCCTCGACATAACCAAGATCGGCCACGTCGGCGGACAGCCGTTGGAGCAGGCGGATGCCGAGCTCGGGCCGGGACTGCTCCCGACCGCGGAACATAATCGTAATCTTGACCTTGTCGCCGGCCCGCAGGAAACGCACGACGTGACCCTTCTTGGTCTCGTAGTCGTGCGGATCGATCTTCGGCCGCAGCTTCATTTCCTTGATGACGGTCTGGACCTGGTTCTTCCGAGCCTCCCGACGCTTCTGGTCGGACTCGTACTTGAACTTTCCGTAGTCCATCAGCTTGCAGACCGGGGGACGAGCGGTCGGCGCGACCTCGACGAGGTCGAGATCGGCCTCCTGCGCCATGCGCATGGCCTCACCGATCGAGACGATGCCGATCTGCTCACCCTCCGCGCCGACGAGGCGAACCTCGGGGACGCGAATCCGGTCGTTGATACGGGACTCTGTGCTGATGTGTTTCCTCCGTTGCTCGACGCGCGGGCATGACCTCACCGCAGCGGAGCACCGAGCCTGGTACACCAGGCTCCCGGCCGACAACCGCGAGAACGGCTCGGCCGACCGGCGACCCGGCCACCGCGGCCACCAGCCGGAACTCCGGCCTGAGGACCTGCTGACGTCCCGGGGTGGCGACATCAGTGCTGACATCGGGTGGAGGGCGAACCCCCGCTTGGTCCTGCCGATCAGGCTCCGCACCGTGCCCTGGCTGCCTGGAAACGGCAACGCCAGCGGACGGAACAAAACCAGCCGGCAGGCGGTCTGAAGCCCAGCGTAGCACCAGACCGGGCGACACGACGATCACATCATCGTCCGGGCGCTCCGAAAGGGCCGGCGGCACTCACCTCGCGAACCGCACCGGCCATCGGCGCGTCGGGCGCAGGCCCCGCCCCAGATGGCGGCGCACCGCCGCGGCCTCCCGCGCGCTCACGAGCAGCACGGCCGGGCCCGAGGCCTGCGCCTGCTCCTGCGCCGGGTCCGGATCAGCGGCGAGCAGCCGGGACAACCGCCGGGCGAGCAACTCCCCGGACCGCGCGTCCGCATCTCCGTCCCGGCGTACCGCGACGGCAAGCACCGGGCGTGGTGCGCCGGCACCCGGGAGGAGCAGTTCCGCCGGCCACACCTCGACCCGCTCGGTCACGGTCCGCAACGCCTCTTGGACCCGCTGCCGGGACAACGGTCCATCCGGATCGGATGGACGGCGCAGGGCGGTCACCCTCAGCTCGTCGAGGTCCGCGGCTTCGGTCGCACGTGGCGTGTCGAGAGTCCCGGGCGGCGTGTCGAGAGTCCCGGGCGGCGAGTCGGAGTCGGATCCGCCGGGCACCGTCGCGGGACCGCCCGGCCCGACGTCCAGACTGGCCGAGCGCGGACCGGCCACGTCGATCACCACCGCTCCGAGCCCCAGCCGGACCGCCTCCGTGCAGGCGTCCACCGCGGCGACCGGAACCGGCCGGGCCGAGGCGCGCCAGGCGGTGAGCGCGCTGACGCTGGAGAAGATCGGTAGCGCGGTCGCGCCGGACGGGGTGCGCAGGGTCGTCAGCGCCATCTCGCTGGTCTTGTCCGCACCGGTGACGGCGTCGGCGGCGGTGAGCCGAGCCTCGACTCCGACGAAGACCCGGGCCTGGCGCAGCGCGGCGGTCAGAACGGCGGGGTTGACCGGGCTGGCGGCGAGCGCTCGGGTGAGCGACTCATCGGCGCGGCCGTCATCGCCCTGACCGGACGGAGTCAGCAGATCGTGTGCCATTCTCGCCAGCCTAGGGCCCAGGCGGCGCGGCGGGCCGGTACCGGATCGGGTCCGTGGCATTCACCATGGCTCGGACGGGCCCGGGCCCGGGTTGGGGGCACCGACCGGGGACGGCGATGGCGGACCGGGCCAGCACGGTGGCCGGTTGCGACCCGGGAAGCGGGGCGGTGGCGACCGCCCCGGCGAGGCGCTGGAAGGCGAACCTGGTCCGGCGACGCAGGCGGTACCAGCTGATCGGACGGCTGTCGGCGAGCGCCGCGTCGAACGGCACCGGCACCGTCATGTAGGCCCGGTCCTCAAGATGCTCGAGACGCAGCCGTGCCCCGCGGCTCAACCGGGAGGGATACGTCTCGACGACGGCCACGATGACGGTGGCAGCGAGATCTGGCCGACCAGCCGCGGTCAACGCGGTCAACGCGTCGTCCGCACCAGCGATCTCCGTCTCGCCGGCCCGGATCGTCAGCACGACGAGGTCCGCCCGCGCCAGCAGGGTGGCCGGCACCGGCTGGCTCCACCCCGGTGGGGCGTCCGCGACGACGACCGGATACCAGTGTCCGAGCAGGTCGAGTGCCCAGGCCAGCTCCTCGGGAAGCGGCCCCGGCCCGGTGAGATCACGCAGTCCGGCCAGCACCTCCAGGCCACCGGAGCCGTCGGAGGCGACGAACCGGCGCACGTCCTCCAATGAGGACACCGGTGGCCGCGCCGTGGCCAACTCCCGCAACCCCACGCCCGGTGGCATGAGACCGACCCGGTGCGCAAGCAGCCCGGACTGGTCCGGGGAGGCGTCCACGGCCATCACCCGATGACCGTGGTGCTCCGCGATCGCCAGTCCCAGACCCGCGGCGACCGTCGTCCGGCCGCCTCCGCCACCGAATCCCCCGACCAGCACCCGCCGCCCACCGGCCCGCGCCCGCGCGACCGGCGAACCGCCCGCTCCCGCGACGGCCGGGACCACCGCCGGACCACGGGACGGCGTCACCGCGGCCGCCGCCCGGACGGGCAGGGAAGGGGCCGGACCGGACCGCCGTGCCGGCAGGTTCGCGGGGACCGGGACGGACCAGGCTGGCTCCGTACCGGGCGTTTCGACCGCCTGCCGGCCGACCGTGGGTCCGCCCAGGGGGTCGGCGTCGAGCCACGCCTCCGGCACCGGCCAACCCGGGTCAGCCGCCGCGGACGGGGGAAGCCGCCCGGCTACGGGCCCGGCACCGAGCGAGCCGTCTGGGGGCGGCGCGGTGGCGGCCCAGGAAACGGGGACGACCGGCGTCCCATCCGGGAGGTTCACCGGCTGCCCGGCGGCGGGGACCAGTACCGCAATGTTCTCCCAGGTCTCCCCGGGCGGCGGGACGGCCGGGAACGGTGGGGGGA
>NZ_CDXDOR010000095.1:0-16079 GCF_978021225.1 Frankia sp. CeTa3Moorea
TCCCCCGTCTCCGTCCCCCGTCTCTGTCCCCCGTCTCCGCGACGACCATCTGACCGAACACCGTCGACCACCCGTGAGGTACTCCCGTGACCACTCCGCGTTTCGGTGTCACCCTTCCTCTGCCCGGCATCCCGCTGCGGGACCATCGACGCATCGTCACGGGACTCGCTGACGCCGGCTACAGCGACGTGTGGACGGCCGAAGGCGGCGGCATCGACGCGTTCACCCCGCTCGCGGTCGCCGCCGCCTGGGATCCCCGGGTGCGCCTGGCGAGCGCGATCGTGCCCGTCCACACCCGCGGCCCGGCGGTGCTCGCCCAGACCGCGGCGACCCTGGCCGATCTGACGTTCGGTGGGCTTGTCCTCGGCATCGGTTCGTCGGTGCCCGCCCACGTGACCGACCTCAACGGCATCCCGTTCGACGAGCCCTTCCGCCGGACCCGGGACACGCTTCGTTTCCTCACCCGGGCGCTGCGCGGCGAGGTGGTCTCCGGCGCCTTCGACACGTTCGCGATCCGCGGCTTCGTCCTACCGAATCCTCCGATCGAGACGCCGAAGGTCATCCTGGGAGCGCTGCGGCCCGGCATGCTCAAGCTCGGCTTCACCGAGGGGGACGGTGCCGTCACCAATCTGCTGTCCCCCGAAGATCTGATCAAGGTCCGTGCCGCCGTCGGACCGCAGCCAGCGGGCAAGGAGCTGGTGGTGAAGGTCTTCGTGAGCCCGAACGCCGATCCGAACGCCGATCCGAACGTTGCCCGCCGCGACAGCCGGCCGTTCCTCACCTGGATCCTTAACCAGACCCCTTACCACGCCTTCCACGAATGGCTCGGCAACGGCGAACGGCTCGCCGAGTCCCACGAGCGCTGGACCGCCGGGGACCAGCGTGGTGCCGCCCGGGCGCTACCCGACGAGGTCATCGATGCCCTGTTCATCCACGGCACGCCCGAGCAGTGCCGCGACCAGATCGCCGCATATGTGCAGCCCGGGGTCACCGCGGTCCAGCTCTACGTCCGCCTGACTCCGTCCTTCCTGCTCGGAGCGTGGGACAGCGCCGGATCGACCGGATCGACCGGATCAACTGGATCGGCTGGCGGGGGAGAGCAGGATCTGGCCGAGCGGGTCCTCGGCCTGCTGAGCACGCTGCGCCCCCGCATCCCCACGCCGGCTGGCATCGGCTGATCGACCTCGCCGGACGGACCGCGCCGGTTTCCCGACCACGGGCCGCGCCGCTACCGACCAGGGCCACCGGGGCCGCTACCTGACCACGGCCACCGGGCAGTGCGCGTGCAGGACGCACTGGTGGCTCACCGAACCGAGAAGCAGTTCGGCGAAGCCGCCGTGCCCGCGGCTGCCGACCACGAGCAGCTGCGCGTCAGCCGAGGCCCGCAGCAGCGCATGGGCGGGGCCATCGACGACGGTCTCCTTCCTGACGGGGATGGGCAGCCCGCCGGCGTGCTCGGTGACGATCGTGGAGACGGCCTGGTCGAGGGTCTGCCGGGCCTGCTCCGCCAGCGCCGATCCGATATCGGCGTAGCTCCCCGGGTAGATCGGGATGTCCAGGTGCCAGGCGTGCACGACGTGCAGGGCGCTCTTGCGGAGCATCGCCGCCTCGACGGCCCACCGTAGTGCCGTGAGCGAGGGGGCCGAGCCGTCCACGCCGACGACCACCGGCCGGTCGTCGATGCCGACGGGCTGGTGCGCGCCGCCGCTCGCCATATCGCGGTCATGCTTTCCGGACCGGTGCCTGCCGGATCCGGCGGCCGGGGCGACCGACCGTACCACGACGACCGGCAGGGAGGCATGGTGCACCACACCCTGGCTCACCGAGCCGCTCACCAGTCGGTGCAGGGCCCCGTGACCGCGCTCGCCGACGACGATCATCCGCGCGCCGGCCGCGGCCCGCAGCAGCTCCGGGACGGGACTGCCCTCCTCGACCCGCCGGATGATCCGCACTGTCGGATCGCTGACCCGGGCTGCGGTCAGCGCGGTGTCCAGAACCCGCGTGGCGGCGTGCGCCAGACCCTCGCGGTCGGCGTTCGCCGCGGTCTCGAAGACCGGCCGCGGTTCGCCCATGACGTCCCATACCAGTACCGCGATCACCGGGACCAGGCGCCGGGCGGCCTCGTCGCAGGCCCACCGGATCGCGGCGACGGACGCGGGTGAACCGTCGACCCCGACGACGATCCCACCGGCGGCGGACTCCGCGTCCGCCGCCTCGACGGCCTGCCCGGCGGGGCGCGCGTACCCCGCGGTGTCCGACTGTGCCTCGGTGTCCGGCCGTGCTGCGGTGTCCGGCCGTGCTGCGGTGTCCGGCATCGCCATCACCCTCTCGCCGTGCTGCTCCCCGTCACTGCCATGGTTCCGCCTGAAGGTGACCCCCGCGACGTGACGCGCGGGGTGAGCCGGTGGGGCCTGCGGCCGGTCATGACCCTGCCGGATGGCCCGCGGCCTGAGGCCGCAGAGGTGGCCTGAGGCCGCAGAGGTGGTTGGGTCGACGGAGCGCCGGGTGGTGTGCCGGCCGTCAGCGGCCGATGGTGCGGTGCAGGAACGCCAGAACGGCGCCCATCCGCTCCCGGGCCGGGAAGGCACCGCCGTGGCCGGCGCCCGGCACGATCGTCACGTCCACCGCCGGCGCTCCGGCGGCGCGCAGTGCGTGGGCGAGTTCCAGCGACTGCTGGTGGGGGACCGTGCAGTCCACGTCCCCGTGCTCGATCAGGAACGGCGGCAGCGGCCCGCGGCTCAGGTAGTTCAGGGGGCTCGCCACCCGTACCAGCTGGGGCACGGCCGTCACGGTGCGGCCGAGGAACCGCGACTCCGGCGAGTGGGGCTGGTCGTGCTGGGCGTCAGCCACGGTGCACCGCTCGTTCGCGCGCAGCTGGGCGTCCATCGAGGCGAAGTTCACCGGGCCGTAGAAGTCGACGACGGCCTGGACGTCGCTGGACACCCCGGGATTGCCGAGCCCCGGGTCGTCGAACATCGCCACACCGCTCGTCGTGCCCAGCATCACCGCGAGGTAGGCCCCGGCCGACGCGCCGGTCGCGGCGATGCGGGAGGGGTCCAGGCCATAGGTGCCCGCGTGGGCCCGCAGCCAGCGGGCGGACGCCTTCACGTCCTGGACCGCGGCCGGGAACTTCGCCTCCCCGGACAGCCGGTAGTTCAAGCTGGCGACGGCGTACCCGGCGTGGACGAGTGCTCGGACCACCGGCAGGTCGTCCCGCTTGTCGCCGAGCATGAACGCGCCACCGTGGATCGTGAGTACCACCGGCAGGACCGTCCCGGGGGTCACCTGGGCCCCCTCGGCACCTGCCGTCGGGGCCGGCGGGGAGGGACGGTAGAGATCCAGCCGCTGTGCCGGCGAGACCGGCGCGTAGGGCACGTCCCGCAGGACCCACATGCCGCCGGACTCCTCGGGCGTGCCGGCCTGCGCGGGTGCGCTGTTCGGGCCACCCGGGCCCGACGCTGTCGGCGACGCGGGGCGAGGGGCGGAGCCGTGCCGGGAGCACGCCGCCAGGCCCAGGCCGAGCGCGAGCATGCTGCCGGTGGCGGCGGCGAGGAATCGGTGCTGGGCGGAGCGGATGATGACAATTCTCCCTTCCGAAGGGCCGTCCGCGGGACGGGGATCGGCCGGGCAGGGATCGGCCGGGTAGGGGTCAGCGGGGACGGAACTCTCGCCTCCGCCAGTCATCATGCCCTGCCGCTCTAACCGCCCCGAACATCCGATCGCATGATGAATCCCTTGATCTTGGCGTTCGCCGATATTCCAGGCGGACGGCCCCGGGTGTTGTCCGTTCGGGACACCCGGATCGCGGCCGGAGCCGGAGCCGGAGCCGGAGCCTGCGGCCGGGGCCGGGGCCGGGGCGGCGCGAGTGCGGGTGCGGGTGACGGGTGTTGGTGCCGAGTGGCGGATGTGACCAGTGCCACACGGCGTGGGGAGCTGGCATTTGCAGTACAGTACGGTACTGTTTCTCTGGTCCGGGTAATGTTCATTGCGTCTTCTCCTCGGCGTCGCGGCCATGCGCGTCGACTCCGGAGAAGCGTCCGAGACGGAAGGGTGAAGACCGATTTCCCCGCCGAGTGGCGCCGGGCGTGGCCGGCCCCGGGACGACGCCCGGGAGCGGGCGATCCTGGACGCCGCGCTGGAACTGCTCGTCGAGGTCGGGTATGAGCGGATGAGCATGGTCGCCGTCGCGGCCCGGGCCCGGGCCAGCAAGGCGACGATCTACCGCCGATGGTCGTGCAAGGACGAGATGGTCGTGGAGGCCCTGCGGCGGCATGGTCCCGGCGACCGCGTCCCGGCTGACACCGGGTGCCTGCGGGACGACCTGGCCGCCGAGGTGCGCCTCATGGTCGACACGATTACCGGTCCCGACGGTGCGCTGCTCATCGGCGTGCTCCGGGCCGCGAGCGAGTCCCCGCGGCTGGCTGCGGTCGTGCAGGCCAACATCCTGCAGAACAAGGCGAAGATCGGCCGCTGCATGTTCGCTCGGGCCTCGCAACGGGGGGAGATCTCTGCGTCGGCCGATTTCGACGTGATCATGGAGATTGTCGTGGCGATGATTTTCTGTCGCCTGCTCGTCACCGGTGAGCCGCTCGACGGCGCGTTCGTCGATCATATGGTGGACGACGTGCTCATGCCGTTACTGGCTGGCCGGCCCGGAACGACACTCCGCCCCGGAACACCCCCGTCCGGGGCCAACTCGAACACCTGAGCTATTCTCGGCTCGAACGCCCGTTCGATAGCCCTGTCCCTGCCACCGTCGCGTCACCGACACCGCCACGGACCGCCCGGTCCCGGGGCGCCGTCCACCGGCACCATCCCCACTGCACCGGGTCGCCTCGCGCGAACTCGTGGCGTTCGTTCGTCCCCGTTTCAGGTCCGATCGGCTAGGAGCTTCCCTGTGACCACAACCCTCGACCACCAGGCGGAGGACCGTCCGGTGGAGGCGGCGGACGGCTCGCCCGATCCACGGCGCTGGCTCGCGCTCTGGATCATCGCTGTCGCGCAGCTCATGGTCGTCCTCGACGCCTCGATCGTGAACATCGCGATCCCGCACGCGCAGGCCGATCTCGACATCTCCACCGCGAACCGGCAATGGATCGTCACCGCGTACACCGTGGCCTTCGGCGGTCTGCTGCTGCTTGGCGGGCGCGTCGCCGACTACCTGGGGCGCAAGCGGGCCTTCAGCTGGGGACTCCTCGGTTTCGCGCTGGCCTCGGCGCTGGGCGGCCTGGCCCCGAACGCCGGCCTGCTGTTCGCCGCGCGGGCGCTGCAGGGTGCGTTCGCGGCCCTACTCGCGCCGGCCGCGCTGTCGCTGATCACCGTCGCCTTCACTGAAAGCCGCGAGCGGGCGAAGGCGTTCGGCGTGTACGGAGCGATCTCCGGTGGTGGCGCCGCGATCGGTCTTATCGTCGGCGGCCTGCTCACCGAGTACGCCTCCTGGCGGTGGTGCCTGCTGGTGAACGTGCCGATCGCGCTCATCACCGCGGCTCTCGCGCTGCCCGTAGTGCGCGAGAGCCGGGCGCAGGGCAAGGCCCGCTACGACCTGCCCGGCGCGGTGACGGTGACCGCGGGCCTGGTGGCCTTGGTCTACGGCTTCACCGTGGCCGCCGAGGACGGCTGGGGCGACGCCCGCACCATCGGGCTGCTGGTCGGTGCGGCCGTGCTGCTCGCGGCCTTCGTCGTCATCGAGTCCCGCACCAGCGCGCCGCTGCTGCCGCTACGGGTGCCGTGGGAGCGCAACCGCGGCGGCTCGTTCCTGGCCTCGCTGCTGACCGGGGCCGGCCTGTTCGCGATGTTCCTGTTCCTGACGTACTACTTCCAGCAGACGCTCGGCTACGGCGCCCTGAAGACCGGCTTCGCGTTCCTGCCGTTCAGCGGCGGGATCATCGTCTCCGCGGGGCTGGCCAGCCAGCTCCTGCCGCGCGTCGGGCCCCGGGTACTCGCCGGCGCCGGCACGACGCTCGCGGCGGTCGGGATGGCGCTGCTCCTCGCGATCGGGACGGATTCGAGCTACGTCGTGCACATCCTTCCCTCCGAGCTGCTGATCAGCATCGGCATGGGCTTCTCGTTCGTGCCCCTGTCGAACCTCGCGCTGATCGGGGTCGCCCCGCACGACGCGGGGGTGGCCAGCGCGCTGGTCAATACGACGCAGCAGATCGGCGGGTCGCTGGGTACCGCGTTGCTCAACACCGTCTACGCGACAGCCGTCACCAACTACCTGGCCGATCACGGGCGGGGTGGGAAGGCCCTCCTCGACCAAGCGCAGATCGAGGGCTACACCACGGCGTTCCTGTGGGGAGCCATCCTCATCGCGCTCGCTGCGGTAGTGATCGTCGTGCTCATCCGAGCCGGGCGGGAGTCGACCGCCGACGTCGAGGTCGTCCCCGCGCACGCCGGCTGACCCGTCCGCGCGGCACCCCGTCCGCGCACCCCTTCCTCGTCCGTCCGGGGCATTCCTCGTCCGTCCGGGACAGGCCAGGAAGGGCCGCGGGGCGCTGGGGGCGCTGGGGGCGCTGGGGTGGTGACCGGAAATCCTACAGTTCGGATTCCCCGGCCAGCATCGCCCGGGAGCTGAGCCGGAAACCGATGGTCCCGTCCACGATCTTTCGGATCACGGTGGCTTTCGGATCCCTGCCGCCGACACCGTCGACACCCAGGGCGCCCGCCAGGGCCCGTAGCTGCGGGACCGGGATCCGGCCCAGGGCGGCCAGGTGCTCCCGGGCTTCCTGCCGGCTCGCGGCGGCGACCAGTGTCGCGTGCAGCTTCTCGACGTCCACGGACGCCGGGAGCCGGGAGCCGTCCGCCGCGGCACGACCGCCCCGGTCTGCTGCCGTAGCCGTAGCCGTAGCCGTAGCCGTAGCCGTGGGCGTGGGCGTGGGTGTGGCCGTGGGCGTGGGTGTGGCCGTGGGTGTGGCCGTGGCCGCGGGGACGACCGCGAGCCGCGCCCGGCCCGCCACGAGATCGTCGAGCTGCCGGACGTCCAGGGTGTCGAGCAGATCGGACACCTGGCGCAGGAGAACGGCCCCGAGACGGGCCGCATCCCGACCCGGGTGGCTGGCGGGCCGACTGTCAGGAGCCATGGTTCGCCGTCCGGATGCGTTTGAGGAACTCCTCGACCAGGCTCTGCAGTTCCCAGGCGAGTTCCCGGCTGAGCTGCTCGGTGAGAATGGCGGGGAGCTGGGCGCGGGCCGCGCCGGCGAAGTGCTTGTTGCTCTCCCGGAGCATCGCATCGAAGACGGGCAGCCCGAGGCTTCTGGTCTGCGCTATGTAGGGCCGCAGCGCCGAGACGGGCTGACCACCGTAGTACTGGACCATCGTGAAGACGACGCCCAGAATCATCGGTTCCAGTTTCTTCACGGCCGGCCGGAGGTCGGCCTGCAGATCAGCGACCTGGTTGAACTCCCAGGTGAACCGGCGCAGCCGGGACTGCAGGTGATCGATTCCGAGGGTGGACAGCTCGTCCGGGCGGGCCGGGATGAGCAGCTGGTCGCTGGCCGCCACGGCGGACCTCGTGATGACGCCGAAGTTCGGCGGGCAGTCGATGAGCACCAGATCGTAGAGCCGCCCGGGCAGGGTGGCAAGCCCGGCCGCGAGACGCAGATAGACGTCGAAGTAGTGGCGTGTCGACCGGTGGATCTGTGCCCCACCCAACCGCGCGGCGAGATCCATCTCGACGTCGCCGAGGGCAAGGTGGGACGCGATCAGGTCGAGCCGGCCACCGCCATGCGCGATGCGGGAGTTCGCCACCGTGGGGGCGGTGACGAGCGCCTCGAGTCCCGGCACCGGCCCGTCCATCCGCCAGGCTTCGAACCACTGTTTGATGGTCCGGCCCTCGGCGAGGTGCGCCCGCCAGTCCTCCGGCCGGTAGAAGGAGAAGGTGAGGCTCGCCTGCGGATCAAGATCGATCAGAAGAACCCGTTTTCCCCAGCGGGCGATCTCCGCGCCGATGTTCGCCGTCAGAGTGGTCTTTCCGACTCCGCCCTTGTAGTTCATGACCGAGACCACTTTCACGATGTCACCGCTCTTGTGGATGACCGCGATATATTAAGGTAGCCGTCAGGTTGGCTTCGTGGACTTCGATGATGTGTCATCCGGCGGTCCCCCTGTCGCGCACTGGCGCCGTCCGTACGCGTGACCCGCGCCGGCCTTCTTCCTGCCAGCACACCACGTGCCGTTGACGCCACTTCCGGGATCCCCCGGACGGGTGAGTGCCGTGCGTGGACATTTGGCCGCCGATGACCATCGATCGTCCAGCTGATCCCACGTTGGGAGGGCCGTGGGAGAGGCCGTAGGGCGGCCAGCCGCGCACCGGCTCCGGACTGCCGCCACGTCGGACATGGCCGACTGGTGGGTACATCATGGTCAACTTCAAGCGAAGTGGGACGGTACTAAGACGAAGGCCCGCAAGTCCGGCCGGACACCTCAAGCCGACCGTCTGCCGTCAGTGCCCCTGGTCACCTAGTGTCCCCGGCCACCGTCTGCGGCATCGGGCCGAGACGAGAGGGTGAGTTTCGGGTGATGCTGGGTTTGACGCGGCGAACAGGCGGTAGGTAATGGCTGTGGTAATGCGGCGCACCTGACGCGCGCGCGGGCCGGGAGGACCCGGTTCGGCTGTTGGCTCGGCGAGCGAGGAAGTGGTTATGGACTATCCGTTGCTTAATGCTTTTCTAACGGTTCTGTTTATCTTTTTGTTTGCCGTCTGGATCTATTTCCTGTTTGTTATCTATGCTGATATCTTTCGTAGTCGGGATCTGTCCGGCTGGGGGAAGGCCGGCTGGTCGATCTTTGTCCTCGTGCTTCCGGTCATCGGTATCCTGAGTTACTTGATCGTGCGCGGCGACGGGATGCAGGATCGGATGGTGCTCCACAAGCAGTACGAGGAGGATGCGGTCCGCGGCTACCTCCGCGCCGCGACCCGCACGACCAGCATTGCAGACGAGCTGGCCAAGCTCGACGACCTGCACCGCCGCGGACTGCTCAACGACCAGGAGTTCGAGCGCGAGAGGGCTAGGATTCTCGCGTGAGTCAGCATGGTCAAGCGGTGGGGAGCATCCATGGACGGTCTCCAGATTCTCCCGCTGGCAATCACCATGATGATCGGACCACAGATCATGTCGGCGATCATCTTCGTTACCACGCCACGAGCCGGGCGGGTATCTCTGGGGTTCCTGGCCGGTGTGGCGGTCGCGACAGCGACCGGTGTGGCCGTCATGATGGGCCTTGCTGCACTGCTAGACAGCGCTGTCGACCTGGGCAGCCCGAGGAGTAACGGTTCAGCCGGCCAGATCATCCAGTACGTACTGGTGGGCCTGTTGGCAGCCGCCGCCGTGAAGAACTGGGTGCGGCGCGAAACGGTGGAGCCGCCGAAATGGCTGACGACGCTGATGGCGGCAGATCTGATGAAGGCGTTCCAAGTCGGACTGTTCGTCATTCTGCTGATGCCCTCGGACATCGTGATTATGATGACGGTTGGAATACATCTGCAGCAGAACAACGCGTCCTATGCGGCAGTACTCCCGTTCATCGGGCTGACCGTTACGGTGGCGGCACTGCCGCTGCTTGCCCGGCTACTGTTCCATAGACGGGCAGAAGTCGCCGCACCGCGCGTCCGAGACTGGATGAACACCCACAGCTGGCTCATCAACATCATCGTCTGCATCATTTTCATCGCCCTCATCATCGACTGAAGCGGCTGCCTGAGTCCCCGCCCCGGAGGGCGAGCGCCGCACACAGGGCATTCGGCGGATCCGGCGATGAACCCGGTGCTGTGGGGAGGACGCCATGCCCCGGAGCTGGCGTACGAGTAATAACAATCTTGCGTCGCGGCCGTCTGGCGGCGCTGGCGTTCACCGCAGCGGCGCGCTGCGGCGGCCAATCAGGACGCTCTGTGCGCGCGTCGGGACAGCCCGGGTGCGTGCAGGGCGGTCCCCGGTAGGAGACCTGGCGTCCAGACTACATGAGGCGGATCTGATTAACAGGGCGATGAATCTCGCCGCGATGATCCTGATGATTTTCTTTCCTTTTGTCATCACGCTGGCGGCGCTGTCGCCGCTGCGGCAGGGCGGTGCGGCGGACATAATCATCGCGCGCATGGGGTTGAGCCATGATGCGGCGATGGCCGTGGAACGACTCTTTACCCCGCGGAGCGGAACCGTCATCACTGGCTGGACAGTACTGGGAGTTCTCTGGCTGATAATTGGCGGACTGAGTCTGGCTGCGTCCGTCCAGTCCATTTATGTGCGGGTCTTCAGGCTGAAGCCATTCGGGCTACGCGGCCTACTGGCCCAGGTCGTCTGGCTCTGCGGACTGATCTTCTTTCTTGTCGCTACCACGAGTCTCGGGGCGCTGCTCACCGGCACCGTGGCTGGTCAGGTCTGCTACGGCCTGGTAGCCACCGTGATCCTGGCGCTCTTCTTGTGGGTCGGGGTCCGGGTGCTCACCATCGGCCGGATGAGCTGGCGGGACTCGTGGCCGACAGCCCTGTTCACGACGATCGGCCTGACTGGTCTGGGTGTCGTCAGCCGGCTGGCATTCTCGGCTTCCATGGTGGCGAACGAGCGTAGCTATGGCGGGATCGGGGTTGTGTTCACCATCCTGTCGTGGCTGATCGGTTTCGGTGTTGTCCTCATCGGAGGGGTAATCGTCGGCACGTGGTATCTCGACACCGAGCTGTCGGTCGCCGGCATCCTCAGAAAGTTTCATATCGGGAGGAGGATGGGCCGAGACCAAGCCCGGAAATCATGAGATGAGCCGGTGCGCGGATCGATGCCGAGGGCTACAAGGGCCAATGACGTGTGACCTGGTGTTGATCGTGTCCGGTGGACAGCAGGAGGTGACGCCGTGTGAGCGGCTGATCTGGTCGACCGGCGTCCTGCCGTCTTACCTCTAGGTTCAGGGCGTCAACGTCGCCTCCATAGGGTCCAAGCCGGGCACCCGCATCGGCCGCAATCCGAGCCGGGCCGGTAGTGCTCGTGGTCATGACGCGCATGGCCGCAGCGGCAGTGCAGGACGAGCAGACCGCGGATCGACCTCACAGGGCCACCTCCGTCCGGATGGGAGTGATAAGTGAGTTAACTGCCTAAATGTCGTATGTGAGCCAATCTGCCTGGTATGTCTAGACGTTCGGGCGGAGATCGTTCAGGTCGTCCTTCCCGGCCGGCCCGGGGACGCCTGCCTGGCTCTCGTCCGCGACTCGGCGCCCTCTCCGCGTGACCACCCCGAGACTCGGCCCGGCTACGGCCGGGTGGCCCGAGGAACGTCTGTGACGGGGCGGTTTATCGTCTCCAGATCCTGAGCGCCGTAGCAAGCGACCCATCGGGAGACGATAGGGATCATGAGTATCTTGAGCGGGACCGGGGCATCGGGCACCTCGGCCGGGCGCCACGCCGACGGGCGGCGGGGGGGAAACGCGCCGCCCGAGGCGAACGAGCGCGCCGTCATCCGGTGCCGGTGGTGGCCACGCCCGGCGGTGCGGCCGAACCCCGGGCGGTCCGGCGCCCGCCGGGGCCTGTCCGGCGCCCGCCGGGGCCTGTCCGCCCGGTCTGGTTCGGTCGGTCGGGGGCCCGCCGCCTCTCCCGTCCCTCCCGCACCGCCTGCCCCCCAGGCACCGCGTGCCCCGTCGGCCTCGGCGGCGTCATCGGCCTCACCGGCGTCGTCGGCCCCGCCGCTGACGACACCACCCGGCGCCCGTTCCGGCAGGAAGAGCAGCAGGATGCCCGTGCTGCCCCCCTGGAAACGGCCGTGGGCGCCTCGGGCCGCTGCGCTGCTGGCCCTGGTTGTCGGCCTGGTCGACGTCGTCTCCGCGGTCACCCCGGAGTGGCGCTCCGGCCTGGAGGACCTGCGGGTTCTCCTGCCCCCTGCAGCCTCCCAGCAGGCCGCCGCGTTTACCGTCGTCGTCGGCATGCTGCTCGTGCTGCTGACGCCGGGGCTGCGCCGCAGCAAGCGGCGGGCCTGGCGGGCCGTGGTGGTCCTGCTCGGCGTGAGCATCGTGCTCCACGTTGCCAAGGGTCTGGACTACGAGGAGGCGGCCGGATCGGCCGCGCTGCTTATCGCCCTGCTGCTGGTCCACGGGGAGTTCCGGGCCAAGGGCGACCCGTCGACGCGTTGGCGGGCGCTCGGCGTCGGCCTGCTGCTCACCGTCGTCTCGATCGGGATCGGGTTCCTGCTGCTCTATCTGCGCCAGGACCGGATCGTCGGCCCGCATTCGCTGTCCGCTCAGTTCGAACAGATCGTCGAGGGACTCGTCGGGATCCCCGGTCCGCTGCGGTTCACCTCCGACCGGTTCTCCGACCTCGCCGCCCGCGTGCTGCTGACGATGGGCCTGTTGACCATTGTGACCACCGGCTACCTCGCGCTGCGACCGCCCGAGCCCCGGCCCCGGCTGACCGACTCCGACGAGGAACGGATACGTGCCCTGCTGGCCCGGCACGGCAAGGCCGACTCGCTAGGATACTTCGCGCTGCGGTCGGACAAGTCGGTGATCTGGTCACCGACCGGCAAGGCCTGCGTGGCCTACCGGGTGGTCTCCGGCGTGATGCTGGCCAGCGGAGACCCGCTCGGTGACCGGGAGGCTTGGCCGGGGGCCATCAGGGAGTTCCTGCGCGAGGCGGCCGACCATGCGTGGATGCCGGCGGTCCTCGGCTGCTCGGAGGCGGGTGGCTTCGCCTGGACCCGCGCCGGTCTGTGCGCGCTGGAATTTGGTGACGAGGCCATCGTCGACACGGCGTCGTTCACGCTGGAGGGCCGGGCGATGCGTAACGTTCGCCAGGCGGTCGCCCGGGTGGAACGCGCCGGCTACACTGCGGTCGCGCGGCGGGTCGGCGATCTCGCGCCGGCCGACATCGCCCGGCTGAAGGCACAGGCCGCGGCCTGGCGGGGTACCCAGACGGAACGGGGCTTCTCAATGGCGCTCGGCCGCCTCGGCGGCGGCGCGGACGGCGACTGCGTGGCCGTGATGGCCTTCTCCCATGATGCGGGCCCCCGCGACGCGGGCCCCCACGACGCGGACGACCCGGTGAACGGTGCTCCGGGTCACCCGGCGAACGACACGACGAGCGGAACCGGGGACGACGCGTCGCATGCCGGCGCGGCCGGCACCGAGCCCCGGCTGCGCGCCCTGCTGCACTTCGTGCCGTGGGGACCCAAGGGCCTGTCGCTGGACGCGATGACACGGGACCGGACCGCCGACAACGGGCTGAACGAGTTCCTCATCGTCAGCGCCCTGCGCCAGGCCCGCGAGCTGGGCGTCGAACGGCTGTCGCTGAACTTCGCGTTCTTCCGGTCCGCGCTCGAACGCGGCGAGCGTCTGGGTGCCGGGCCGGTCATCCGCTGTTGGCGTTCCCTGTTAATATTCTTGTCCCGCTGGTTCCAAATCGATAGCTTGTACCGGTTCAACGCCAAATTTCAACCCACCTGGCAGCCCCGTTACATCTGCTACCCCGCCAGTTCCGAGCTACCACGGATCGCCCTGGCGATGCTCGAAGCCGAGGCCTTCCTGGTCTGGCCCCGCTGGCGCGACCATCTGTCCGGGTTATCCCGGCTGTCCCGGCTGTCCCGGTCCGGGACGGCCGGCATCCATCACCGTGTCCGAAGAAAGGACACCTCGACCGGCACTGGGCCAGGCTGACCGGATCTTCGCCGGAATGTCCGTCGGCGTGTTCTGCGCGCTGAACCTCGGGCTACGCCACCGTGACTTCGGCGTGTGGTGTCCGGTGCTTCGAGAGAGTCTGCGGTGGGCGGTGCCGTCCGACGTCCGCAAAGGTGGCGTGCCCACTGTCTTGCGCTGATCCCCGCTGCTGGTCCCAGAGTGGATTTCCGGGGTCAAATCGGTGCGATCCAGGCGATGTTCCTCGGTTCTTGATCTGCATTTTTAGTGTGTGCCGCTGATCCGAAACGCCGACGGTAGCGGGCATGATGGTGGCGGCGTCCTGGATGTCCGGTGCCACCACGGTCTGCTCGTCCAGTGCTCCATCGCAGAGCCTTCCTGTCTCATCGAACCGCCGAAAAGGGCCTCATCATGTCATTAAAGGGAAGATCCTCCTTCTGACTCTGGTGTAGGCAGCAACATTCTCAATCGCGGCTGGTTGCAACCGTGACCAGTTGTTCCTTTGACGGAAGAGGAGCCAAGCGTGGCAAGTGTGATCGACGGCATCTACCGGATCAGCATCGCCGGGCAGCAGACCCTCACCGACGTGGGCGGGGGCAACCTCGTCCTTCTGCCCGACGGCGACGGCGACGGGCAGGTGTGGCAGGTGCAGCGCGCCGACGACGACACCTACACGATCCGCAAGCCGTCCGGCGGGGCTTTTGTGGGCTTCGATGGTGACCCGGACGCGTTCGAGCGGGTACGTGTGCTCCCGGAGCCGCGTGAATGGAAGATCGCTGATGGCCCCCAGGCGGGTACCTTCACCATCGGTGTCCCGGACAATGAACTGACCCTGGGGCTTCACCCGGCACTCATCTACCCGCCGCTGGTTGCCCTGTCACCCATCTTCAGCGAGGACAGGGGCTGGATTTTCGAGGGCGTCGAGTAGTCGAGTAACCCGTTCACCCGGGTCCCGGCCCGGCCGGTGAACGAGGCCCTGTGCCGATGGCACGGGAGCCGGGCGCCGTGCCGCGGATGGCAGCAGTTTGACCATCCGCGGCACGGCACGTCGGCACGTCGGCACGTCGGCACGTCGCGGCCGAGAGCAAACCGGGCGAACCGGATAGAAATGATTGATCGGACAAGATCGCTGGTCGGTCACCTCAGCCGCATCCTCTCGGTGGCGGCGCCGAATGCGGGTCCGATCCGCGATACTTCTGTGGGATGACCGATTCTGTCCGGCCTGCCCGGCGGGGAATGCAGGCGATCCTCGGCGACCGTCTCTGGCAGGCGTTGTTGTCATGCGGTTCCCGGTGCCATTTCCGGTCGCGGCAGATGCTGCTGCGTCAGGGCGATCCAGATGATTTCCTGCTTCTGCTGACCACCGGCCGGGTGAAGGTGGTGCGCATGAACGCGGAGGGCTCGGCCCTCCTGCTGGCGCTGCGCTCGCCCGGGGACATGATCGGTGAGATGGCGCGAATCGGAACCGGACGCACCGCCACGGTGCAGGCGATCGATCGATGCGAGGCGCATCGGGTCTCCGCCGCCATGCTCGACTCCTTCCCGCGGCGGCACGGCGTTCAGGGAGCGCTCGCTGACTACGTGGTGAGCAAGCTGTCCGAAACGGTTCCCTACCAGCATCAGCTCGTGCATTTCTCGCCGCGGCAGCGGGTCGCCCGCCTGCTGTTGGAACTGGTCGCCCTCGCCGGACCGGAGCTGCCCGATCCGATTCGGGTGCCGTTCTCGCTCGATGCCGTCGCGGAGTCCCTGGGACTCGCCCGGAGCACGGTGGCCGCACACGTGGCGGCATTGCGAGAGGAACAGGTGCTGCGGCCGGGGCCACGGCTCGCGGTGGCGGACATCTCCCGGTTGCGGGCCGAGGTGGGCATCACGACCGGCTGAGCATGCCGGTCTGGCCCGTGGACTCCAGGTCGTCCGCTGGCTCTCCGTTGACGGGAGCCGGTGGGCCGACGAGATGTGGTCCGTGCCAATGTTGAACCGTCCGTCGATGGACGTTTTTGTCGCTCTTCCGCCGCGACGCTGAAGAACACGGGCATGACATCCGTGCTCTCCCGCGAACGCGAAGGATTCAGCGATGGCCTCTACAGTCTTCCGCATTCCGCACCTCCCCTTCCGGTGGGTGTATAGGGGTTGGAATCCCGCCTTCAGACAGGGGAGAACGTCAAATGTGCCATCCCCTCTTCATCCCGGAAATACTACGTTCCGTAGTCGGCTGATCGTCGAAGCCGGCCGATGATCCGTTTGCGGACCTCGTCGAGCACACTAGTCTCTGTTGCTGATGGTAGCGATTCACTCTCTCTCGGTTCTGGAGGAAGTGTGGACAAGTCCGTGAGGCGGAAAGCCGCAGTTGTCGCGGTGTCTACGGCGGCGGCAGTGTTCGTCACCGTGGGGCCGGCGGCTACGAGCGCGCTGGCGTCGAGCTATCTCGGTGGCCCGGTGGATGAAAAGATCGCCAAGGATCGCTGGGACCGTTGGG
>NZ_CDXDOR010000095.1:16330-20150 GCF_978021225.1 Frankia sp. CeTa3Moorea
CGGTAAGGACCGTTGGGACCATCGGGATGGTAAGGACCGTTGGGACGGCAAGGACCGGCACCACAAGGACGACTGGGATTGGGATTGGGACTGGGACTGAGCTGACGAGAGGACCCGGACGGAACGCCACTGAAATACAGCGAACCGCTAGGAGAGACGTGTAGCGGGGTTGGCCAGGGCGTCCGGAACGGATTCCAATCGGCAATGCTCGCCCGGGTTCTCCGGCTACCGCGGCACCGGACATCGTAGCTCTGCGATGTCCGGTGCCCGCGCCCCGTGGCCGCCGCGCGCGGGTGGCGGGAAGGCGGCGCTCCGGCTCCCCTCCAGCTTCACCATTCTCCTCGGTCGCCCCCTCCTTACCGGTTTTGTGGCGTGGAGGCCCCGCCGTTTACGGCGGGGAGAAAACGCCGTCCTATCGGGGCATCAGTTGTCCTTCCTTCCGTAGAATTGAGGGTCGAACGGGTGTTCCGTGGATCTGGCAGGTCCTGAGATCGCAGCCACACTCCTGGCGGTTGCCGCGGCAATCGCGGTCTGCTGCGGACTGCTCCCGTCGACCGCGGGACGCGGCGACCGTCGGCGGCGCGTTGACGACCCGGACCGCTGTGCCTGCATATTGCAGGCGCAGCGGCTACAGTAAGGTCATGGCCGTGATCGACTGTTCGGCGTTGGTGTGAACGCTGACAGACCACAGCGCGGGCGGGGTCGCCGTGCGCCGTCGACTCGCCGGTGTCGCATCGCTTGCGGCACCCGGCCTGCTCGACTACGAGATGATTTCGGCCTTGTTCGGAATGCGCCGGGGAGGCAAGCTGACCGAGCGGGAGACAGCGAAGGCCATCGCCTCGAACCCTGGCCTCAGTCCCACCAAGCCAGACCTCGTCGAAGCAGCCACCCACCCCGAAACAATCAGAGCCGTCGTCGCCCTCCTCACCGCCCGCGGCCACTCCCGAAGAGCCGACTTGACTGGCAAGATCATGGTTCGGTGGCCGGGGGCTGACTTCAACGGCAAAAGGACGCCCACGGATTTTGCCATCGAAGTTGATCTGCCCAGGTCACGGCTGTCGACGGGCCGAGATGCCTGTCACCGGACATCTGAGCAGGGGAGATGTCCAGTGACCGCGCCGCCCGTGACATCATCTACCGAATCGAACAGGTGTTCTGTAGGCCTGGCGGTTCCGGACACCTCGACCCGTCTCGCGACCGTGATCGTCGGGGCGGGCCCGCATGCCTCAGCCGTTCCGCTCGGCGCCGGAGGACAGCAGGTATCGGGCACGGGTCGCGAACAGCGTGTCGTTCGTTCGTTCCACTCGCCAGAACCGCCAGTCGCCCGGGTTGGGCGCTCCGGTGGAGCAGCCTTGGCTGCGGCGCTCGCCAAGCGGTAGACCTCGCCGGAGGCCGTGCGGATCCGGCCGTCGGCCGTCAGGGTCGCTGGGAACAGCCGACCGCTGCGGCGCCCGACGAGCCGCTCGCCAGCGCGCAGGAGGCCAGCGTCGATCAAGTCTGCCAGGGTCGCGTTGTAGCGCTGCCGCCGCGGGCGTGCTTCGTCGTAACCGCCGGCAACATCTCAAGGCACACTGAGAGCACGGGCGATCCGTCGCTGTTCGCTCTCGTAGGCCACTGCCATCCGGTCGGCCTGGCTTTTCGGGATGCCGAGCCCGGCTGCGGCCTGCCGCCAGCCCGCCGTGGCGGTCTCCACCTCCCTGACGAGGTCGCGGGCCCTCGGCGGCGACAAGCGGAAGTAGTTGCCCACCGACAGCGCGAGGTCGATGCTTGCGTCGGTGTTGTCGAGATCGACGGCCGTGCTCAGCCGGGCCGGGTTGTCCGGATTGGGGTTGAGGTCGTAGGCAGGAGAGAGCGCCCAGCCGTCTCGCTCGCGCAGGAACGCGTGATTGCGCAGGTGGTCGTCAGTGTTCCCGGTCAGGATGGAGAACAGGATCCGCCGGTAGAGCTCACGCAGGTCGGCGTCAGCTCTCGGCGAGTAGCGTTCGATTACCTCGGCGATCTCGAGGTAGCTGCGGAGGTCCCCGTCGGAGGCCTCGAGCATGGTCAGGGCGCTTGCGAACCCCAGACGCCGCGCGCCGATGCGGTCGAAGCGGCTCAGGAGTAGTACGTGCCGGCCGGCAACGGTCAGCAGTTCCGACTCCGCCACGGTAAGCCCCGCTCTGCGAGCGAGTCTCAGTTGTACCTCCTCCCAACCGGCCACGTCCCATTCGTCACTGTCCGAACGCGGGAACTTGGCGATCGAGAGCCGCCCGGACACGTCCCGCACCGCCGCCTTGGGGCGCGCGCCGCCGAGCGAGCTACCTGCGTCGATGAGGTCCGCGAGGTCGCGGTCGAAGTCGCCCTCCGCGCGGACGCGGTCGGCTGCTCGCATGAGCCGGGCCAGGTCGATCAGCCGTGGGACCGCGTGCCGGTGCGTCGAATAGTAGGTGGCGGTCGCCGGCTGGCGGAACCTGGCACCTCCCTGGCGGGTGTCGTCGCGGACGCCGAGAAGGAAGTCGGCCTTACCGAGAGTGCGAGGTGTGGTCTCGGCGGCGCGGGCGCGCTCGCGCTCCTCACGCCTCATGAGGTTCTCGCCCCATCGGTCGGGGGCGCTGTCGGCGAACGCGTTGAAGATGGCCGACCCCGGCGGCGTGTGGAAGACGCCGGCGGCTCTGGCCAGTGCCGGGTCGAGGTCGTATCCGGCCGGGTTGGTCAGGTAGGCGTCGGCATATCGGAACGTGGCGCTCTGTCCGCCGCGGTCGTGAAGCCACAACGTCCCGGCGGCGGTCTCCTGCCCGTCGATCTCGACGGTGACCTCGACAGGATCCCGTCCGGCCATCAGCGCCGTACTCGCTTGGGGAGGATCTCGTCCATGCGCAGCCGGCCGACGTCGGTCTCGTACGGGTCGGTGGCCCTGACGACGGCATCCATGATCCCGATGGTGCGTAGCACCCTGAACAGGTTCTCGGTGCTCGCGGTGCCCTTACCCTGCTCGATGGCGCGCAGCGTGTCCCGGGAGATCCCGGCTCGCTGGGCGACCTGGGCCGCGGTCAGCCGGTTCAGCTTCCGCCAGGTCGACACATGATCGCCGAGCAGACGCAGCGACCGCGCCACCGACAACGGCGTGGCATGCGAGGCCCTGTCACCGACCATAGCCAGCATCATACGAGCCTACGGCGGTTAAGTTCGCCGTTAAGTGCGGCTGCCTCCAGGCGGTGGCTGACCAGGTGGGGCAGGCCGGGGCGAAGACGGTCATGACGGGTAGATCGCGTGCCCACCCGGGCCGTCTGAGATTGTCCTGCCGGCCCACGTTCCTGCCGGCTCACGCGAGACGCCGAGCCGGCGGGGCCACGAAGATCTTGGATGGCGTGGAGACGCCGCGGTCTCCTTCATCGCGATTCGGGTCATCGGCGAACAGGTTGCCCCGCACGTCCCCGGTGCCGACCCCGCCGCTGACGGCGGCGACGACACCTGTCGTCCTGGAAGACAAAGCACCCGGCAGGGTGGAAAAATACCCACCGGGTCGCCGGAGCCGCGGACTACACCAACCGTTTGCAGCTCACCGGACAGCGCGGTCACCACCGCGATCTGGGGGCCGCTGTTCTGCGCGTTCGCACCCCTGACCATCCTGGCCATCCCGATCGGCCTGGCCGTCGCCGTCACCGCCGTCGTCGTGATCGTCCCGGCCCGGGCCCAGGTCTTCGGGGACCTGATCGAAGCCGCCTACGACCAGCACCGCACCGTCCTCTACACCTAGCTCCGCTGGCCCCTGCCCGCCAACCCCCAGCAGGAACGGGAACACGGCCAGCGGCTGACCGCCTACCTGTGGCGCGGCCCCGAC
>NZ_CDXDOR010000096.1:0-19847 GCF_978021225.1 Frankia sp. CeTa3Moorea
GGGTGGGGCCGTGGGGTGGACCCGGGCGCGTACCTGGATCGACGGCTTCGCGTCGATGGAGATCACCCGGTCGTGCGGGTTGAGTCGTTCGCCCTGGTAGAAGCCCTGATAGAGGTCGAGGACCACGGTCGCCTGCGCGGCGAAGCCCGGATCCCGGGGGAAGATCCACGACTGGTAGCGCCAGGGTTTGACGGGATGCTCGGCGAGGATCCGCCGCACGCTGGAGGCCGAGACCGGCCCGGTCAGGCCGCGCCGTTCAAGCTCGGCGGCCAGTTCCGGGCAGCTCCACCGGGCCAGCGGCACCGCGGTCTCGGCGGGCAGCTGGCAGGCCAGCGCGACGACCTCGGCGCGTTCGAGCTCGCTGATCCGCCGCGGCCGGCCGGTCCGGGGCAGACCGGCCAGCCCTTCGAGGCCGTGCTCGGCGAACCGGCCGCGCCACAGCCGGACGGTGTCCACGGCCACCCCGAGGCGCCTGGCGATCCGGGCGTTCGGCCAGCCCCGGGCCGCGTACAGCACGATCGCGGCCCGCTGCCGGTCTCGGTAGGGCGTCCTGTGCCCGTCGGCGCGTTTCTTCAGCCGGACCCGCACGCTCGCGGCCAGCACGACGGGCACCGCGCACGGTAACGGCATCACACACTCCGGGGCAGGGGCAGGCGCGCAAGCCGATGATCGTAGCGACCGGGCCCGCCGGTGCGGCAGACTGGCGGGCCATGGCGGCGATCCCGGAGTCCACGAAAACCTCGATCCGGCTCCGGCTGCTCCTGCATGCCAAGGAACACTGGCCCCAGCTCGCCCGGACCGAAGTCACCTACCGCGGCGCGTTCGCCTACGTCGCCGGGGTGCCCACCGACGGGGACGAGATCCCGCTGTGCCGGCTGCGCTACGGCGGGTCAGCGCACTCGTTCGGCTTCGCGATCTACTCTGCCGCGCACGAACGCTATCAGGAAGCCACCCTGCTCACCGGCCACACCACCGGCACCCCCCAGGACGCCCTCGACACCGCCTGCACCGTCCACCTCGCGGCCGAGAGCGAGTAGCCACCGGGAGCCACCGGGAGCCACCGGACCAGGCAATCATCGACCCCCGAGGAACTTCCAGCCCTAACCACTTAGCGTGACTAAGCGTGCCCAACTGAAGGACTCTGCTGCTTAATTCGGATGGGTGTCGTGGGTGCGGCATGATCTCCTGTGCGGTCCGGGTCGCCTCGCGGGCCGCGGGAGGTGGGGCACATGTCGTTGCAGCCGAAGGGGCTGCCCGAGATCCCGGCGCGGACCGTGGCGGTCGCGCGGGCGGCGTTCCCGCGGGGGACGGTGGCGATGCGGCTACGGGACCGCCTCGCGGAGGTGTTCGTCGATGAGCCGTTCACCGCCGCGTTCGGTCGCCGCGGTGCGCCGGGTCTGCCACCGGCGGTGCTGTCGCTGGTCACGGTGCTGCAGTTCACCGAGAACCTGACCGACCGCCAGGCCGCGGCGATGGCGGTCCGTGCGATCGACTGGAAATATGCGCTCGGCGCGGAACTGACCGATACCGGCTTCGATGCGACCGTGCTGTCCCGGTCCCGGGCCCGGCTGGCCGACCACGGCCTGGAACGGGTGGTCTTCGACCGGTTCGTGGAGGCCTGCCGTGAGCGGGGCCTGATCGGCGCCGGTGGCAGAGCGCGCACCGATTCCACCCATGTGATCAGCGCGGTCCGGGACCTGAACCGGACCGAACTCGCCGGGGAGAGCGTGCGGGCGGCGTTGGAGGCCCTCGCGGTGGTGTTCTGCCAGGACGCGCTCGCACTGTGCCGGGCGGTCGCCGCACCCACCGCTCCCGGCTGGCTGAGCGAGATCCCCGCGGTGGCGTTCCTGCGGCAGATGCTGGTGCAGACCTACTACCTGTCCACCGATCCCCGGGGACGGGAGGTGATCGTGAAGCGGGACGCCGACAAGCAGGGCGTCCCGCCTGGACATCGTCGCTTGGCTTCCCCCTACGACCCGGATGCGCGGTGGGCGGCCAAGGGCGACGACCTGTTCTGGTACGGCTACAAGGTCCACCTCACCGAAACCTGCGACCCTCCCACCCAGGGTCGAGTAGCCGGGAGGGGTTTCACCTCCCGGCTCTCGCAGAACCGTGCGTGACGGTCTCCCGTCACACGGCTCCTGCCATCCTGGTCACCGGAAGGTCGGGACCCACCGCCAGTGCGCGAACAGGCCCGGGGAGCCCGTGACTGCTCGTTGCCAGGCGGCGGATGCCTTCCTCACGGGTCGCAGCCGCTTGTACTTCTTGCGGATCCAACGCACCAGGTAGGAGTTGATGCGCGTGAAGAGAACGGACAGCGCGGAGCGGTAGAACGCCCCGTAGTACGCCATCCAACCCCGGACGACCGGGTTGATCGTCCGGGCGAGGTCGGCGAGCGTGACGTCGCTGCGGCGGTGCAGGCGCCAGCGGCGGACCTGCCGGCCGAGCGTGGTCAGGGCCTGCCTGCTGATCGCGGGCTGGAACGAGGCGAAGAGGGGTCTTCGAAGTTAACCGGGGGTGGGCGTGAGACCCCAACCAGTTTGGTAACTGTGCGTAATGTTGGCTTGACGTGGCCTGCTGTGACCTGATGTGGCATGCCTCGTGTCGTGACATGAATCGCCCGCAACCCCTGGCGATCTTGGTTGTTCCTGACGCAACCGAGAGGCCACGGAGCTACGGGCTTGGACGATCATACGAATGACGCGACGCGGTTGCTCGACATCGATGGTCTGACGGTGTCGCGCGTCGAGATGCTCGCGGACAGGACACGGCAGGTGTGGCTTGCGACCGCGGACGAGACGGCGCGGGCGTGCCCGGGTTGCGGGGTGTTCACGCGCAGGGTCAAGGGCGTCGTGACCACTCGGCCGCGTGACCTGCGCTACGGCCCGTCCCCCCTGCGACTGGTGTGGGTTAAACGCCGCTGGTACTGCCAGGAGCCACCGTGCGCGAAGCGGTCGTTCACCGAGTCGCTGCCGGCGGTGCCGGCGCGGGCACGGTTGACGACCCGGCTACGCGAGCAGGCCGGCCGGCTCGTGGTCGACGGGATCCACGCGACGGTGGTAGCCAGCGCGCGGCACCTTGCGCTGTCCTGGCCGACGGTCATGGACGCGGCGCGCGACGTGGCCGCGCCGTTGACCGACACCGCCTCACCGCCGGTGGACATGCTCGGGATCGACGAGACCCGCCGAGGCCGGCCGCGCTGGCGGCCCGCGGACCCCGTTCCCACACCGGCGTCCCCCGAACCCGCTGGCGGCGGCCCCGCCGAGACCGTCGAGCCCGACCCGGCGGGTGGCGAGCCGGCGAAGGCCCGGGTGCTCGCCGACCGGTGGCATGTCGGATTCACCGACCTGGCCGGCGGGCAGGGCATGCTCGGCCAGGTCGAGGGCCGCACCGCCGACGACGTCGCGTACTGGCTGGCCAGCCAGACACCGTCCTGGCGCGACCGGATCACCCACGTGGCGATCGACATGTGCACGGTGTTCGTCGCCGCGGTCCGCCGCTACCTGCCGGGCGCCACCCTGGTCGTCGACCACTTCCACGTCGTGAAACTCGCGCACGACGCCGTCACAGAGGCCCGCCGCCGGGTCACCACCCAGCTACGGGGCCGCCGCGGCCGCGACACCGACCCCGAATGGAAGATCCGTAACCTGCTGACCCGCAACCGCGAGAACCTCACCGACCGCCAGCTGACGAAACCGTGGAACACCCTCGTCGACCTCGGCGAACCCGGCCAGACGATCCTGACCGCCTGGATCGCCAAGGAAGAACTACGCGCGCTGCTCACGCTCGCCCGCACCCACCCCGCCCGCACGGTGATCGCCCACCGGCCCACCAGGTTCTACACCTGGTGCGCCGACGCCGCCGTCCCCGAACTCGAACGCCTCGCCACCACGATCAGCACCTGGTGGACCCGCATCGAGGCGTTCCTGCACAGCGGCATCACCAACGCCGCCAGCGAGGGCCACAACCGGGTCATCAAGCTCGACGCCCGCAACGCCTTCGGCTACCGCAACCCCGAAAACCAGCGGCTACGAACACGCTGCGCAACCACCCGCCGAACCCGCAGATGCCTCAACCCCGCTTAACTTCGAAGAGCCGCTCTGGCGCGGGGCGACCGCAGGAGTAACGCACCCAGCCGCGGGACAGTCCGAGCGCGCCCCGCCGCCGAAGCCGGCGGGGCGGTGTTCGGCGGGCTGGCGACCGCGTCCCTGGCCGCCCGCCTCGGCTCCGGCCGGCCGCTGCCAGGCGTCCCACTGGCCTGCGTGGCCGTCGTGCTGCCGCTCGCCGGGTTCCCGACGCCCACGCTCGCCGCTGCGTGGGGCCTGACCGGGTTCACGTTCTTTCGTCAGCAGTTCGTTCTCATAGTCCCGCAGCGACGGTGGTCGGCCCAGCCAGTCGTAACAGCCCGACCGGGAAACGCCCAGCATTCGGCAGGCCACCGCGACATTCATATCCAGTTCCGGGTCGTCGCGTTCCACCAGCGGCCCCGGCTCCACCCGCGAACGCGGCGGAGCCGGGGCCGGTGCCCACGTTTCACCCAGCCGGCGTTGCAAGCATTCAGGTGGCATGTAGATCTCGCCGCATGTAGTAGATCTTGCTGTGGCTGGTCGCGTCTGCGCGAACTGGTCGCCGCCTGCGGCACCACCCGCGACGCGGCGCTGGCGGCCGGCCTCGTCCCGGCCGGCCCGGTCCCGGCCCGGCTCACCACCGGGCCGGCCGCCGAGTTCCGCGCCGCGGTCCGCGTCGGCCTGGCCCAGGTCCCGCCTGCCGACGGCCCGGCCCGCACCACCCGCCAACCCCCCGACCGCTGCCTGCTCGAATGCCTGCGCGACCGCGAGGACGACGTCCTGCGGTTCACCATCGACCTGCGGATCCCCCCGACGAAACAATCTCAGCGAACGCGACCTACGGCCCAGCAAAACCCAACAGCGCATCTCCGGCCGGTTCACCTCCGAAAAGGTCACCACCGCCCGGCTGACGCTCGCCAGCTACGTCCGCTCCGCCCGCAAAAGCGGCCAGAACGCCCTGACCACGGTCCCCGCGATCCTCGGCCTGTTCACCGGAACCCACCTGGAGCCCCAGCCCAGCACCCGGCTGACCCCGTCCCGTCCCCGCGAGCCGCGCTGTCACCCACGCGGCCCACACTCGCCCCGCTCGTCCGGCTCGACCAGGGCCAGTAACGCCCAGGCATGGTCCCGGGTCGGGATCAGCAGCACGTCTGCGCCCGCCTCACACCCCTGGTGCCGACTCAGTTACAACATGCGTCATCTACAACATGCGTCATCGCCAAAGTCGCCAACCCAGCCCATCGACGAGTCGGATGCGGTTCGCATGCCGGCGACATGGTCGTCCAGACGGGGCTCGAACCAGCTGTCGACGCCCTGACCAGCACCGTTCCACGGTGCTGAATCTCAAGCGATAGATCGTGAACCACATTCACCCAGGTCAAGGGCATGATCAGAGAGAGGGTGGGGCGGGTGAGACTCGAGCCCCGGGATGCCACGCGGAGCTCGGCATCCCGGGGCTCGGGGAGTCCTCCCCCGGTGGACATCGCGGCCCGCCAGGAACCGACCGATGGCCGGCGAACACGGTGGGCCGGTCGGGTGGCCGGGGTCAGGTGGCCGAGGTCTGCGCAAGCAGCCCCTCGAGCGCCGGGCCCACGATCCGCTTGAACATCCGTCGGGTCCGGGTCCGGTCCAGCATGCCGACCTCCAGGTTGGCGGCCGCGAGGACCCGCTCGCCGTTCTGCGGCAGGCCCGGGGGCACCCCGACGGTCAGGGCCTGCACCGCGACGCGCAGCGCCTCGGCGAGCGGCTGGCCGTCCCGGTGATGCTCCTTCAGTGACGTCGTGACCTGCTCGGAGGCGCCACCGATCGCGACGAAGCCCCGCTCGTCGGCGATCGACCCGTCATAGGTCAGCCGGTAGATCTGGTCGTCGGCGATCGAGGTGCCGACCTCGGCGACGACGATCTCGACCTCGTAGGGCTTGACGCTCTCGCTGAAGATCGCACCGAGGGTCTGCGCGTAGGCGTTGGCGAGCGCGCGGCTGGTCACGTCACGCCGGTCGTACATGTAGCCACGCGAGTCCATGAGACGGATGCCCGCCGTCCGCAGATTCTCGAACTCGTTGTACTTGCCGACCGCGGCGAACGCGATGCGGTCGTAGATCTCACTGATCTTGTGCAGGGTCGCCGACGGATTCTCGGCGACGAACAGGATCCCGTTCTCGTAGGTGAGGACGACGACGCTGCGACCCCGCGCGATGCCCTTGCGCGCGTACTCGGACTTGTCGCGGACCTGCTGTTCGGGGCTCGCGTATCCGAACGGCATGGTCACGTCAGCCTCCCGAGTTCGTCGAACGGTCCGCGATGATGGCCGTCACCACTGGTTCTATCTCATCGTCGGCATAGCGACGGTAGCCGTCCGCCGTCACGACCGCGACGATCGGGTACAGCTTGCGGATTACGTCCGGCCCGCCGGTCGCCGAGTCGTCGTCGGCGGCGTCGTAGAGGGCCTCGACGCTGATCCGGACGGCGTCGTCCTGGCTGAGATCGGACCGGAACCGCTTCTTCAGCGAACCCTTCGCGAACACCGAGCCCGAACCGATCGACTCGTACGTGCGCTCCTCCGACTTCGCCGCCGCGATGTCGTAGGAGAAGATCCGCCCCTTGCCCGTGTCGAGGTCGTACCCGGCGAACAGCGGGACGACGGCGAGGCCCTGCAGGGCCATCGGCAGGTTTCCCTTGACCATGGCCGCCAGCCGGTTGGCCTTCGCGTCCAGGCTCAGCGTCGACCCCTCGATCTTCTCGTAGTGCTCCAGCTCCACCTGGAACAGCCGGATCAGCTCGGCGCCGACCCCGGCAGTGCCGGCATACCCCACACAGGAGTAGTCGTCGGCGTGATGGACCTTCTCGACGTCCCGCTGAGCGATCATGTGCCCCTGTGTCGCGCGCCGGTCACCGGCCATGATCACGCCACCGGGAAACGCCACCGCCACGATCGTCGTGCCGTGCGCCACCTCGGTGACCGGCCCCGGCAGGCCACCCCGGGCCCCCGGCAGCAGGTGCGGCGCCGACCGCGACAGGAAATCGGCGAACGACGATGTTCCCGGCGTCATGAACACAGCCGGTAGGCGCCCGGCGGCCCCCAATGGATCAGCCACGCATCCCCCTTCCGATAGTCGGTCACGTGAGCCGCGCGCCCGGGGCGTCCCCGAGGCTCCCGGCCCGACGTTACAGATGAAGCACAACATAGGGCTATCGCCCCCCGAAGCGGGCGGGCAGGCCGGTCGAACGAGTCAGCAGGGAAGGCGGTCACGGCCGCGCGCGCGGCCCGCCGACCTGCGCCGGGGCACGCGGGCGGTGCGGCGCCGGGCCCCCGCGGCACGCGGCCTCACCCGGCGGCGTCGACCCCGCCAGAGCTACCACCGCCGGGCGTCATCCACGACGCCCGATACCACTGGCTACCGGCCCGCCGGTTACCGGACGGCCGGCTACGGACCGCCGGCTACGGACCGCCGTTACTGGCCGCCCTTCTGGACATAGCCCTTCACGAACTCCTCGGCGTTCTCCTCTAGGACGTCGTCGATCTCGTCGAGCAGGGAATCGACGTCCTCGGAGAGCTTCTCGTGCCGCTCCTTGAGGTCGGAGGCACTCGTGTCCTCGGTCGCGACGTCGTCGATCTCCTCCGCCCGACGGTCCGCGTGTTGCTGCCCGCCGCCGCTGTCCCTGGTGGCCATGAAGCCCTCCTTCGATCGCCTGGCGCGACACTATCCCGCCCCACCGACACCATCCGTTCGATCGGTGAGAGGTCCACTCCATCACGAACCGGCCGTTCCGTCGCGACGTCCGCCCAGGGCGCAACGTGAACCCCCTGCCAGGGATCCGGCGCCGGCTCTCCCGACCGGGATCGGCGCCGGCTCTCAGCGGCCGGCGAGCGCGTCCACCAGATCACTCGCCGTGGGGCAGCGGGTGAGCAGCTCGCCCACGTGCGCCTTCGTGCCGCGCAGCGGCTCCAGCGTCGGCACCCGCTGCAGCGAGTCCCGACCGATGTCGAAGATGACCGAGTCCCAGGACGCGGCGGCGACCTGCTGCGGGTAGAGCGCGAGGCAGCGGCCCCGGAAGAAGGCGCGGGTGTCCTCGGGAGGCTCGGTCATCGCCCGGGTGACCTCCTCCTCGCTGACGACGAGATCGAACCGGCCCCGGGCCACCAGGCGGTTGTAGAGGCCCTTGTCCGGACGGACGTCGTGGTACTGCAGGTCGACGAGCTCCAGCCGCGGCGAGTCCCAGGCCAGGCCGTCCCGCGACCGGTAGCCCTCCAGGATCGACAGCTTCGCGACCCAGTCGAGCTCGCGGACGCAGCTCATCGGGTCGACCTCGAGGCGGCCAAGGATCGACTCCCAGCGGGAGAGCATGTCGGCGGTCTGGCCGTCGACGTCGGCACCGAACCGGTCCTCGACGTACTTGCGGGCCTGCTCGAAGTACTCCATCTGCAGTTGCACCGCGGTCATCCGACGACCGTCGCGCAGAGTCACCAGATGCTTGAGGGACGGATCGTGCGAGATCGCCCGCAGCGCCGCCACGGGCCCGTCCACCGACAGGTCCGCGGTGAACCAGCCGTCCTCGATCATCGCGAGGACCAGGGAGGTCGTTCCCACCTTCAGGTAGGTGGCGACCTCGCTCATGTTCGCGTCGCCGATGATGACGTGCAGCCTGCGGTACTTCTCCGGGTCGGCGTGCGGCTCGTCCCGGGTGTTGATGATGGGCCGCTTCAGCGTGGTCTCGAGCCCCACCTCGACCTCGAAGAAGTCGGCCCGCTGGCTGATCTGGAACCCCGGCTCTCGGCCGTCGATGCCGATCCCGACCCGCCCGGCCCCGCAGACGACCTGACGGGAGACGAAGAACGGGGTGAGGTTGCGGACGATCTCCCCGAAGGGCGTCGACCGTGCCATCAGGTAGTTCTCATGGCATCCGTACGAGACGCCCTTGTTGTCGGTGTTGTTCTTGTAGAGGTAGACCGGCTTGGAGCCGGGCACAGACAACGCCCGGCGGGCGGCCTCGGCCATCACCCGCTCCCCGGCCTTGTCCCACAGCACGACGTCGCGAGGGTTGGTGACCTCGGGCGAGGAGAACTCCGGGTGCGCATGATCGACATAGAGCCGCGCCCCACTGGTCAGGATGACGTTGGCCAGGCCGAGATCGTCCTCGTTGGCCGGGGCGCTCGGATCGACCGCCGGCTCGCGGGGCAGTTCGAAGCCCCGGGCGTCGCGCAGCGGTGACTCCTCCTCGAAGTCCCACCGGGCGCGGCTGCCCGACGCCGACGTTCGACTGGCATACGAGTTCACCACCAACGACGAGGCCAACATCTGATTGGTGTTCGGCTGACCGGGCACCGATACGCCGTACTCGGTCTCGATCCCCATGATCCGGCGCGCGCTCACTCTGCAAGCGTAGGTGCTGCACGGGCGGCCGGTTGGCCGGACGTCTGCCTTGTTTGCTCTGGGCCGCTCGGGATGACACGTCCGCTGCCACGCCTATCGTCAGAATTCGGTGGCGGCACGGTAGTCCGACCGACCGGCGTTCACCGAGGATGCGGGCGGGGGGATACACCCAGGGGTGCCAGTGCCGCAATGCCCAGAGCACCGCCGCGATGCCACCCAGAGCAGCGCCACCCAGAGCATCGCCGCGGGCCCCGGGGCCAAACGGCCCCGGGGCCCGCGGCGCTGGCTCGGGTCCCGCCGTCGGGCGGGCCCCGAGCCCCTTACAGGTACTGGCCGTTACAGGTTAGCGGCCGTTACAGGTTAGCGGCCGTTACAGATACTGGCCGGTGTTCGCGATCGTGTCGATCGAACGGCCGGCCTCGGTACCCTTCGTTCCGGTGACAAGCGTGCGGATGTAGACGATCCGCTCACCCTTCTTGCCGGAGATCCGGGCCCAGTCGTCCGGGTTGGTCGTGTTCGGGAGGTCCTCGTTCTCCTTGAACTCGTCCATGCAGGCGGCGAGCAGGTACTGCATGCGCAGCCCCTTCTGCCCGCCCTCGATGTGCTCCTTGACCGCCATCTTCTTGGCCCGGGCGACGATGTTCTCGATCATCGCACCGGAGTTGAAGTCCTTGAAGTACAGGACCTCCTTGTCGCCGTTGGCGTAGGTCACCTCGAGGAAGCGGTTCTCCTCGCTCTCCGCGTACATCCGCTCGACCACGCGCTGGATCATGGCCTGAACGGTCGCCTCCCGGTTACCGCCGAACTCGGCCAGGTCATCCGGGTAGAGCGGCAGCTCCGGCACGACGTACTTGGCGAAGATGTCCCGAGCCGCCTCGGCGTCGGGCCGCTCTACCTTGATCTTCACGTCGAGCCGACCCGGCCGCAGGATCGCCGGATCAATCATGTCCTCGCGGTTGGACGCGCCGATCACGATGACGTTCTCAAGCTGCTCGACGCCGTCGATCTCGCTGAGCAGCTGCGGGACGATAGTGTTCTCCACGTCCGAGGACACCCCCGAGCCACGGGTCCGGAAGATCGAGTCCATCTCGTCGAAGAACACGATCACCGGCATCCCCTCGGACGCCTTCTCGCGCGCCCGCTGGAACACCAGCCGGATCTGCCGCTCGGTCTCGCCGACGAACTTGTTGAGCAGCTCGGGACCCTTGATGTTCAGAAAGAACGCCCGACCGGTGCCCTGGCCGGTCTTCGCCTCGACCTTCTTGGCCAGCGAATTGGCGACCGCCTTGGCGATCAGCGTCTTGCCGCAGCCGGGCGGGCCGTAGAGCAGCACACCCTTCGGTGGCTTGAGCTGATGCTCCCGGTAGAGCTCCTTGTACAGGAACGGCAGCTCGACCGAGTCCCGGATCGACTCGATCTGGCTCTTCAGGCCGCCGATCTGTTCGTAGCCGATGTCGGGAACCTCTTCGAGGACGAGCTCCTCGACCTCGGACTTGGGAATCCGCTCGAAGGCGTAGCCGGAACGGGATTCGATCAACAACGAGTCCCCGGACCGGATCGGTCCGTCGAGCAGCGGCTGGGCCAGCATGACCACCCGCTCCTCGTCGGTGTGACCGAGCACCAGCGCCCGGTCCCCGCCCTCGAGGACCTCTTTGAGTAGGACGATCTCACCCTGCCGCTCGAACGCGCGCGTCTCGACCACGTTCAGCGCCTCGTTGAGCATGACCTCCTGGCCGGGCAAGAGATCACTGATGTTGACGCTCGGCGACACGGTCACCCGGAGCTTTCTGCCCTGAGTGAACACGTCGACGGTGCCGTCGTCGTAGGAGGAGACAAAGATCCCGTAGCCGCTGGGCGGCTGCGCGAGCCTGTCGACCTCCTCCTTCAGGGTGACGATCTGGTCTCGCGCCTCGCGGAGGGTCGCGACGAGCCTGTCGTTCTGTCCCGTGACAGCCGACAACTCCGCCTGGATCTCCGCAAGCCGTTCCTCCAGCACCCTGAGCTGCCTGGGCGATTCGGACAACCTACGCCGCAGCATGGTCACTTCCTCTTCCAGGAAGGCGACCTGCGTCGTGAGCTCGTGTGTTTCCTTCTCGTACGCCGACCGCCGTGATTCGGCATCACCTGGACGACCCGTGCTCCCACCGGAGCCAGAGCCCGAACGGGGACCGGACACTGCGCCTCCACCTCCCCCGTGCTGACCGGGACGCACCCACACTACCGTTGTGACCGCCGCTGGCAGGCCGGTCGGGCAAGGACGATCCAGCTTTGCCGTAAACAGCGGGTTACGGTGCCATGCTGACAGAAGATCGGAGCCCTGTGGCAACTCCAGCGAAGCCGGGCGTTTCGGCAGACCTGCGGGTAAGGATCGACCAAGATGCCTGCACCGGTGACGGTCTGTGCGTGCAGCTCGCTCCCGCCGTCTTCGAGTTCGACGTCGACGGTCTGGCCTACGTCAAGGACAGCGCGGGCGAGCTGCAGATGCAGCCCGGCGCCTACGTCCCGGTGCCGCTGCCGCTCGTCGACGCGGTGGTCGATGCGGCCGACGAGTGCCCGGGGACGTGCATCTACGTGGAACGCCCCGACGGCACGCTGGAGGCCGGCGGGCCCGTCGGCTGACGACTGGCCCGCCCGGCCGGCACACTCGCGACCACGGCCTGCCCCATGGAACCCCATGGGAATGGCCTGCCCCCTGGGACCCCATGGGATACGTCACATCGGCTGGATCGTCGCCGACCCTGGGTCGGCATCCCGGGACCGGTCGGTCTCGGACCCGGTCTCGGAGCTGGGCTCGGACCCGGGCTCGAGGCCGATCGGCGCGCCCTTCGCCGGCCGGCGGCGGCGCACCGGAGGAGTGACCCCCTCGGCGAGGCGCCGCGCGGTCACCAGGAAACCGGTGTGGCCGACCATGCGGTGACCGGGCCGCACGGCCAGACCCTCGACATGCCAGTCCCGCATCATCGACTCCCACGCCGCGGGCTCCGTGAACGTACCGTGCGCCCGTAGCGTCTCGACGATCCGGGAAAGCTGGGTGGTGGTAGCGACGTAGGCACAGACCACCCCGCCGGGCACCAGCGCCGCGCTGACGGCGTCAACGACCTCCCAGGGCGCGAGCATGTCGAGGACGGCCCGGTCGACGTCACGCTCGGTTGTCTCGGCCAGGTCCCCGACCAGCACGGTGTGGGCGGGATGCGGGCCGCCGAAGAACGCCTCGATGTTGCGCCGGGCAATCTCGGCGAAGTCCGCGCGCCGCTCGTAGGAGACCAGACGCCCGGAGTCGCCGATGGCACGCAGCAGCGAGCACGACAGCGCCCCGGACCCGACGCCGGCCTCCAGCACCCGGGCGCCCGGGAAGATGTCCGCATAGGTGACGATCTGCGCCGCGTCCTTGGGGTACACCACGGTCGCCCCGCGCGGCATGGACAGCACGAAGTCGACGAGCAGCGGACGCAGCGCCAGGTAGTCGGTGCCACCCGTGCTGGTGACGACGATCCCCTCCGGCCGGCCGAGCAGGGCGTCATGCTCGACGGCTCCCCGGTGGGTGTGAAACTGCCTGCCCGGTTCGAGGACGACGGTGTGCCGGCGCCCCTTGGGATCGGTCAGCTGCACCCGGTCGCCCTTGGTGAACAGGCCCCGGCGATGAGCGGCGCCGGTCGGGGGCGGAGCGTAACCGCCGGCCAGGGACGGCACCTCCCCCGGGGACACCGGCTCGTCGGGCGGGGCGCTCACCGGGACGCCACCATGCGGGCGGCGGCGGCCGGATCGATATGGGCGACGAGATCCACCATCGCGAGCACGCCGACCGGGCGGCCCGCCTGCTCCACGAGGTACTCCGACGCCGGCACCCGCTGCACAGCCGCCAGCAGGGCCTCGCCTTCCAGATCGGCGTCGAGGACCATGCCGGGCGAGATCACCCGGCTCACTTCATCCACGGTCATCCAGGGTCTCCGATGCTCCGGCAGCGCGTCGACCGCGGAGCCATTCATGATCTTCAGGGGACTGCCGTCACGGTCGATCACCGCGACGGCGGTGGCGCCGACCTCCTGGGCTCGCCGCAGCGCCTCCGCCAGCGGGACGGCACCCTCGACGGGCAGCGTCCGGCGCGCAAGGCGGCCGGCGCACAGGCCAGGCAGCCGCTCCCGCACCTGCGCGGCGCGCAGCGACTGGTAGGCCGCGAACGCGAGGAAGCCCGCCAGGGCATAGGTGTACACCATGCCGATGCCGTCGGAGGTCGACGCACCCCAGACGACCAGGCCGGCGGCGACGACGAACCCGCCGTAGGCACCGGCCCGCAGCCCCCGCAGCTTGTCGCGCGTCAGGCCCCACACCGCGGCGACGACCACCCGTCCACCGTCCAGCGGGAGGCCGGGTGCCAGGTTGAAGAGGAACAACGCGATGTTGATGAGTCTGAGATCGTGCAGGACCGCGCCGGCATCGCTGGTGTCGTCGAGGCCGAGCAGGCCGAGGTGACAGCCGGCGGCCAGCACCCCGTTGACCGCCGGGCCGACGAAGGCGATCAGGAACTCGCGGCCGGCGCTGCGGGGCTCCGGCTCAAACTCGGTGAACCCGGCGAAGCCGTGCAGGGTCACGGACCGCACGGTGTGACCGAACGCCAGCGCCGTCAGAGCGTGACCGATCTCGTGGGCGAGCAGGGAGGCCAGGAAGCCGATAGAGATCAACGAGGAGAGCGCGAGGATCCGCCCGTCGGACGCCAGCGGCAGCCGGTCGCGGATCGAGCCGGAGAGCAGGTAGGCGACGAGGACGGCAAAGACGATGGCGAACGGCGAGATGACGATGGGAACGCCGCGGATCCGCCCGACCAGCACGCCGGGGGGGCGCTCACTCGGAGCCTGCCCCGCCGGGCTCGCGCCGCCGTGGGCGCTCGAACCCGCGCCGCTCGAACCCGCGCCGCCCGAACCCGCGCCGCTCGAACCCGCGCCGCCCGAACCCGCGCCGCCGTGCTGATCCGCCATGGATCCGATGCTACGGACCATACTCCGACCCGTCGTCCGGGACCGAGTGGCAAAGATGTCGGTGGGGGGATCTAGGGTCCAGGACATGACCTCGACGCAGCGCTCTCCTGCCATCCCGGGACCGGTGGCGTCGGCCGCGCCCCGGCCGTTGATTGGTTCACTGTCACCGTCGCGGGCGGCGGACTTCGTCAACTGTCCGTTGCGCTACCGGTTCCGGGTCGTCGACCGGCTCCCCGAGCCGCCGAGCGAGGCCGCGACCCGCGGGACTGTGGTGCACGCGGTCCTGGAGAAGCTGTTCGATCTCCCGGCGTCCCGGCGTACCCTGCAGGCCGCACGGGAGCTGGTCGAGCCGGCCTGGGATACGGTGCGCGCCCGCGAGCCGGCGGTCGATGCGCTGTTCGGTGGCCGCGACGAACTGGCGGCGTGGTTGGAGTCGGCCCGCGAACTGCTCGCCGGGTACTTCGCGCTGGAGGATCCGTCACGGCTGGCGCCGGTGGCCCGCGAGCTGTACGTCGAGCACGTGCTCGACTCCGGCCTGCGGCTGCGGGGCTACCTGGACCGGCTCGACGAGGCGACCACGGCGCAGGGACCCGCCCTGCGGGTGGTCGACTACAAGACCGGCCGCTCGCCCGGTCCGGCGTTCGAGAGCTCGGCGATGTTCCAGATGAAGTTCTACGCCCTGCTGCTCTGGCGGATCCGTGGAGTGCTCCCGCGCGAGCTGCGGCTGTACTACCTCGGCGACCGCACCTGGCTGCGGGCCACCCCCGACGAGGCCGACCTGCGGGCCACCGAGCGGCGGATCGAGGCCCTGTGGGCGGCGATCGACCGCGCGCACCGCACCGGGGACTGGCGCGCCACCCCGAACAGGCTGTGTTCCTGGTGCGACCATCAGGCTCGATGCCCAGCCTTCGGCGGCACCCCACCACCGCTACCGCAGCAGACATCCATGGTGCCGCTCGACGAGGCCGCCCCCACCGTCTGCGAGGCGGACGGCTGATGGCGGTCTCAGGCCGGGCCCCGTCCGGCCCCCGTTCCCCGCGGACAGCCCGTTTACGGTGCCGGCATCCTCAGCTCGCCGGAGGCGGTGGCTCCACCGGGCCTCCTCGGGGGCACTCCAGATCACCCGATTACCAAAAGTAATATCGATCGGACCTTCAGTGCTGCCAGCGGTACAGTCGGCGACGGCGAGATGCCGATCATCGTTCAGTCGTTGGGGAGATCGACCACGGTAGCCGAACGGCCGCCCCAGGTCAGTCGGGGCCGAGCGCAGGCAGGACAGGCACGACGTGTCGAGAGAGACCGTGTCGAGAGACGTCGAGAGAGACCGTGTCGAGAGAGACACAGCGCGCCGCGAGGGAGAGGACATCACGATGGCCCGACGGACCGGATCGTCCCGAGGCGGGAAGCGGGGCGCGGTCGCGGGCAGCCCGCCCGGCCGGGAGGACCGCGGGTCGCGGCCCGGCGAGTACGGTGCCGGCCGCGACGGCCGGGCTCCCGAGCACCCGGGCGGCCGGCGAGAAGACGGACCGGACGCCGCACCCGCGGCCCGCGCCGCCAAGCTGACGAAGGTCTATGGCTCCGGTGATACCACCGTCACGGCACTGCGCGAGATCAACCTGGCCTTCCCCCGCGGCCGATTCACCGCAATCATGGGGCCGTCCGGGTCGGGGAAGTCGACGCTGATGCACTGCCTGGCCGGGTTGGACACAGTCACCCGGGGACGGGTCTTCATCGGCAATGTGGACCTGTCCCGGCTGTCCGACAAGCAACTGACCCAGTTGCGTCGCGACCGCATCGGGTTCATCTTCCAGCAGTTCAACCTGCTGCCCACGCTGACCGCGGCCGAGAACATCACGCTGCCGTTGAGCATCGCCGGGCGTTCGCCGGACCGGGCCTGGATGCGCACCGTCGTTGACGCGGTCGGTCTCGCACCGCGGTTGAAGCACCGGCCGAGCGAACTCTCGGGCGGTCAGCAGCAACGGGTTGCCTGCGCGCGGGCACTGGTCACCCGGCCGGAGATCATCTTCGCCGACGAGCCGACCGGCAACCTCGACTCCCGGTCGGGAGCCGAGGTGCTGTCGTTCCTGCGTGACTCGGTCTCCGAACTCGGGCAGACAATCGTCATGGTCACCCACGACGCGACGGCGGCGTCCTACTCGGACGAAGTGATCTTCCTTGCCGACGGTCGACTCGTTGACGCGATCGCGAACCCGACCGCGGAGGAGGTGCTGGACCGGATGAAGCACCTCGACGCCGCCGCGGACGGCTCGGCGGCCGACGGCGAGATCGCTGACGGCCGGGACGGTGGCTTCGAAGAACACGACGCCGACAGGCGCACTCCCCGCTACCGCGACGACCATAACGACACCGACGGTCGCTACGGGCCTGCCGGTGGCTACGACGACTACGTCTACCCAGACCAGGTCTACCCGGACCAGCCGACCTACGGGCGGGACGAGCACGATCCCTATCAGAGCCATTACCCGGAGCGGCGCACCGGCCAGTTCGAGGCAATCCCCGCCCCGGACCTCGGGCCCGACGCCGGTGGGCAGCCGGCCTCCAGGCGGGTCGGCGGCACGCGCCACGGTGAGGAGTACCACTCCGGCCGCTCCCACCACCGGCCGGTGCCGAGGCCTGGCGGCGGGCCTCCACCCACCGACCCCGGCCGCACCGGCGGTTTCGGTCCTCGCCCCGGCCATGTTGACGGCTCCGGCCATGTCGACGGCCCCGGCCGTGTTGACGGCGGACGGGACAGTTACCACCCGGATGGCACGGAGCCGGCGGGCTGGACCTGAGCCGATGCTGCGCGCCACCCTCAAGAGCCTGCTGGCCCGCAAGGTCCGGCTGGTGCTCTCCATGCTGGCGGTCGTCGCCGGGGTGAGCTTCGTGACCGGGACCCTGGTCCTGACCGACACCCTCAACCGGACGTTCGACACCCTCTTCACCAACATCAACAAGAACGTCAGCGTCGCCGTGCGCTCGGTCAACGCGATCGACCCGACGAGCGACGTCGGCCGCCCGCCGCTGCCGGCCTCGCTCCTCCCCACCGCCGCCGGAGTGGACGGGGTGCGGGTGGCGGTCGGCAAGGTCAACGGCCAGGCCGTCCTCGTCGACCCGGCCACCGGCAAGCCCTCGAACACCAACAGTGCACCGGGGATCGGTATCAGCTGGACCGGGGGTCAGCCCACCTCGGCGGAGGAGATCGCCGAGGGTCGCCCGCCCGGCCCCGGGGAGATCGTCGTCGACCGGGCGACCACGGAGAAGCTCCACCTGCCGCTCGGGGCAAAGATCTCGGTGCAGACCAAGGGTCCGCCCGCGCAATACACCCTGGTCGGCACCTTCCGGATCGGCGGTCAGGACAGTCTCGGGGGCGCCGCCATCACCGCGTTCGACACCGCCACCGCCCAGCGGGTCCTGCTCGCGCCCGACCGGTTCAGCGCGATCCACCTGGCCGCCGAGCCCGGCCTGACCCAGGAGGAGCTGCGGGCCCGAGTCGCCGCCGCGCTCCCGCCGGGTGTCGAGGCGATCACCGGCAGGCAGTTGGCGGATGAGAGCGCCAGTGCCGTGCAGAACGCCGTCAGCGGCTTCTCCACCTTTCTGCTGATCTTCGCCGCCATCTCGGTCTTCGTTGGCGCCTTCATCATCTTCAACACCTTCACGATGCTCGTCGCCCAACGGGTGCGGGAACTGGCCCTGCTGCGAGCGATCGGGGCGAGCAAACGTCAGGTCCAGATGTCCCTGCAGGTCGAAGCGGCGCTGGTCGGCTTCGCCGGGGCCACTGCCGGCCTGGTGGCCGGCGCGGGGCTCGCGCTGCTGCTGCGCGCCGCCGTCGGTGTGTTCGGCGTGGAGCTGCCCAGCGGTGCGCTGGTCTTCCGCTCCCGCACCGTCGTGATCGCCTACACCGTCGGTGTGCTCATCACCGCCGCGGCGGCGTTCGTGCCAGCCCGCAAGGCCGCGTCGGTACCACCGATCGCGGCGATGCGGGAGACCTACGTACTGCCGACCCGCTCGCTGCACTCCCGGGCGATCGCCGGGTCGGTGCTCACCGCGCTCGGCATCGTCCTGATGATCCTCGGCACTGCCTCGGCGGGCAAGCCGGGAGCCACCGCCGTCGGGGTGGGCGCGGCGGGGATCTTCCTCGGCGTCGCCACCCTCTCACCGCTGCTGTCCGGACCGATCATCCGGGTCCTCGGCGCACCGTTGGCGAGGATGTTCGGGGCCACCGGCCGGCTCGGCCGGGAGAACGCGATGCGCAACCCGCGCCGGACCGCCTCCACCGCCTCCGCGTTGATGATCGGACTCGCCCTGGTCAGCGCCTTCTCCGTGCTCGGACAGTCGATCAAGGAGTCGGTGCGGGAGACAGTGTCGAACAGCCTCGGCGCCGATTTCTACCTGACTCCCCAGAACTTCGGGCAGGGATTCAGCGGTGAGGTGGCTCGCGAGCTGGCCGGCAAGCCCGGCATCGAGATCGCCACGGGTCTTCGGGGCGGCCTGGTGAAGATCTCCGGGCAGAGCTCCCAGGTGCTGGCCGGCGACCCGGCGGGCCTGGTCAAGATGCTGGCCATCAAGGAGGTGACCGGTGACGTCCACGCCCTCGGCGACGGCACGATCCTGGCCGAGGACTCCACCGCCGCGGACCACCAGCTACGGGTGGGGCAGAAGGTCCCGGTCACCTTCGCTGACGGCCGCGCGGAGCTGACCCTGGTGGGCACCTACAAGAAGAGCCAGGTAGCCGGTAAGTGGATCATCTCCACGAGCGAGTTCGCCCGGCATTCCACCGATGACCTCGACCTGTTTGTCCTGGTGAAGAGGGCGAGCGGGGCGGACCCGGCGATGGTCCGGGCCGAGATCGCCACGGTGGTCAAGTCGTTCGCCACCGTGGCGGTCCGGGACCAGTCCGAGTTCGTCGCACAGCAGGAGAAGCAGGTCGACCAGCTGCTCGGGTTCATCTACGTGCTGCTGGCCTTGGCAGTCGTCATCGCGCTGTTCGGCATCGTCAACACCCTGGCGCTCTCGGTAATCGAACGGACCCGGGAGATCGGTCTGCTGCGTGCGGTCGGCATGACGCGGTCGCAGATGAGGCTGATGGTCATCCTTGAATCGATGATCATCTCGGTCTTCGGAGCCGTGCTGGGCGTCGTCGTCGGGAGCATCTTCGGCTGGGCGCTGACGAAGGCGCTGGCCTCCCTGGGAATCAGCACGTTCGCCTACCCGGTACGGACGATCCTGCTCGTGGTCCTCACCGGGGCGATCCTCGGCGTGCTCGCCGCCGTCTTCCCCGCCCGGCGCGCCGCCCGCATGGACGTCCTGCGCGCCATCTCCGCCGTCTGACCCAGCACCCACCAGCACCGGCCAGCACCCGGAACGGGCGAATCTGGGGGAGCAAGGCACGGTCCCGGCCCCGCGAACCGTGCCTTGCTCCCCCGGATTCGCCC
>NZ_CDXDOR010000097.1:0-1141 GCF_978021225.1 Frankia sp. CeTa3Moorea
GCTGCCGCCGCCACACGCACCAGCCCGGCGGCGCGTGCCGCCGTGGCCTCGGCGTCCATCGGGGTCGAGCCGACCGCCAACACCTCGCCGATGCGGTCGCCCGACGAGCGCAGCGGCGGGATGGACGTGCCCGGGGTGACCGCCAGCGCTACCCGCCGCACCCCGGGCACCGCCCGCGCGACCTCGACGCCGTCGACCGCGTCGACCCGACCGGGCGGGGCACTCAGGAAGCGGATCGCCGCGGCGGCGCTCGCCACCGCGGCCGGCGCGGGCTGCCCCCCAGAGAGGATCTCCAGGTAGTCCGCGACCAGCGAGGTTCCGTAGGCCAGGTCGATGAGTTCGACCAGGCTGTCACCGGGGATCCGCCCGGCGCACTCGATGAGCACCGGGTCGTCCGGGCAGCGGGCGGTCAGCATCCATTCGGCGTGCAGGATGCCGTCCCGGAAGCCGATCGCCGCGATGAGACGCGTCAACGCGCGGCTCAGCACGGCGGTCCTGGCCGCGGGTCCGGGGGCCGGCACGACGTGCCCGGTCTCGACCGGGTGCCGCCCGGGCAGCACCCGCTTCGCCGTCACGTTGACGAAGCTCGGCACGCCGTCGCGAACCAGCGCCTCCACGCTGAACTCCGCGCCGACCATCCGGCTCTCCACCAGGTAGCGCCAGTGCAACGGGCGGTTGGGAAGCGCGCCGTCGTCGAGGGCGGCGACCGTCGCCGACCAGATGGCCGCCAGGTCGAGCGGCCCGTCCTCCACCGCGTCGAGGATCTGCACGCCGAGGCTGCCGTGCCGGTTGGCGGGTTTGAGCACCACCGGGCTCTCCACCCCGAAGGCCGCGAGGTCACCCGGGCCGAAGACCTCCCTCCAGCGCGGGGTCGCGATGCCCGCCGCCGTCGCCGCCCGGCGCAGCTCGATCTTGTCTGACAGGCATCGGGCGGCCCCGACTCCCGCGCCCGGCAGGCCCAGTGCGGCCGCGGCCAAGGCCGCAGCGGGGACGCTGTACTCCAGGGCCGGGACGACGGCGGTAAAGGGTCCCCCGGTGGCCGCCGCGGCGAGCACGACGGGGAGGAAGTCCTCGCTCTGGTGGTAGGCCGCCGAGAGCAGGGCCGCCACGCAGGGCAGCTTCTCGACAGCCGGCCGCACCC
>NZ_CDXDOR010000097.1:1748-20415 GCF_978021225.1 Frankia sp. CeTa3Moorea
AGCGCCGAACCCAGCTGGTTGAGCAACGCCTGCCCGAATCCGATCACCAGGACACGCACGGGACGGTCTCCTCTCTTGGCATCCTCCCCACCCTCAAGGACGGGGCCTGCGCGCTACGTTTCCCGGTCACGTCGTCAGGCCTCGACCAGACCGCGGCCGCGGAACCCGGCGGCCGGATGCCTCCACACGATCCTCGACGTCGAAGGGAAGGACATCGAAGGGAAGAACGGACGCCGCATCGGCCGGTGACTCCGCGGGCGCGCCCGGTACCACTGCGGAGCCCCGGAAGAATGCGGCAGAAAAAGGCACCGTGGCTTCGACCACGACCGCTCTGAACAATAGTGGAAAAAATATCGTATGAATTTCTGAGATTTTCGGCAGGTTCGCCCCGGATCACTCATCCGGGGTTCGATCCGATAGCCCGGTGAAATTCGGAGTGGAACATTCGCCGTCCACCATTGAGATCCGTCAGGAGACGTTCCATCAGCATCACTCGGACGATGCTAACAGCCGCACACGACGGACGAGGTGGCAACCACGGAGCACCGGAAATGGTTACCCCTACTTAACATAGCGATCATGCAGGGGAGGACGCCGTCGGGAGACCGGCCGACCAGGCTCGGGGCCGGCCAGCTCCCCGGATCAGGACGCGCGGACTCCCGGCCCGCACGGACTCCGGAAGACCGGAACCAGCAGCGCGCCGCCACGAGTCGTCACGCGCCGCCACGAGTCGTCACGCACCGTCAGGCAACGAACTCGCCGACCAACCAGACGAGCACCATTGCGACGCCGGCGGCGAGCTCCACGACCACACCGACCCCGAAGGCGACAATCGCGGCCCAGGTCGTACGGCCCGCCGCTCGCGCATCCCCCAGCCGCGCCAGCTCGGCCAGGTAGATCCCGACCACTCCACCGATCAGGAGCCCGACGACCGGCACCACAAAGAAGCCGATGATCGCGCACACCGCGCCGATGGCCAGGCTGGGCCACGGCACCCCCCGACCGGCGGTAGCCCGAGCCGGCAGGACGTACTTGGTGAGCACCCCGATCACGAACAGCGCGGTCATGAGCGCCAGCACGATCCAGCGGCCGACTCCCCCACCGTCCGCGATCACCCACCACAGACCCGCGCCCCAGACCAGGACGAGGCCCGGTAGTACCGGGAGGACGACGCCAACCAGGCCGACGGCCATCACCAGAGCGACAACGAGCAGCCCGCCGGTACTTATGGCGCGACCTCCTTCACCGGCATCTCCCGATCTCCCGATCTCCCGCGACGGTAGCGTTGCTCCCCACCGCCGCGGCAGCACTGTTCTCCGCCATATTGTTTTCCGCCATGCGCCGACCCACCTCGGCGAAGGCGGCACGCAGTTCGGCAGGGGCGAGCACCACGACCCCGTCCGCCAAGGCACACAGTTGGCTGAGCGCCACCTGGAGCCCCTCCGTCGCGAACTCCACCTCCCGCCAGCCGTTGGCGTCAGTCGGGCCCGCCGCGGCGACGGCCTCCCCCGCGGCCAACGGATCGACGACCTGCCGCAGGCGGGTCAATGCAACCGGGGACAACCGCAGCCGACAGGTCCAACGCAGCAGGGTCCGGGCGAAGTCCTCGTTCGACGCGGCCCACCAGCGGGCGAGGGCGAAGCCGGCGAGCCGCTCGAAGGGCTCTGGCCGGACCATCGCGTGCCTCAGCCGCGCGACGCGATAGCTGCGCACGTCGGCCCGATGACGGGCGACAAGGTACCATACCCCCGCCTTACACACGAGCCCGAGCGGGTCGAGCCGGCGGGCGACCTCGCGGTCCCGCCGGGCGTAGCGGACGTCGACCCGATGCCCGGACCAGACCGCCCCGGCGACGGTGGCCAGGTGCGGGACGGCCTCGTCGCGATGGAACCAGCCAGGCGCGTCGAGGTGGAATCGCTCCCGTACCCGCGCGGCGCGCTCGCGGGGTTCCGGCGGGAGCGTGGCGAGGAGCTTGGTCCGGGCGGCCGCGGCGGACGCCGCCATCCCGAGTCCGCCCAGCACCTCTCCCCCGGCCCCGGCGAGGACCAGGGCGGCCGCCTCGTCGCCGGTCAGGCCGTCCAGCCGGGTGCGCCACCCGTCCAGCAGCCACACCCCACCGGCCCGCCCGGTCTGCGTCCACAGCGGCACGCCGGCCGCCTGCAGGGCAGCGATGTCACGGTGCACGGTGCGCACGGACACCTCGAGCTCGGCGGCCAGTTCGGTGGCCGTCGCCCGCCGCACGGCCTGCAGATGCAGGAGCAACGCGGTAAGCCGACTCGATCGCACGTCTGGGAAGCCTAGCCGTGAACCAGGACAGCAGATGGCAGAGTTTCCGGGTCACGATGGCGCGGTGACGACATCCTGGCGCGACTTCGAGACCGCGCAACCCGCCCTCGCCGAGACCGCACGCACCCGGTTCGCGGCATTCCGCCATCACATCCTGGCCACCGTGCGTGCCGACGGCTCCCCGCGCACGAGCGGAATCGAGACGAACTTCCGGTTCGGGGAGCTGTGGCTCGGGAGCATGCCGGATGCGCGCAAGTCCCGGGACCTGCGTCGCGACCCCCGGTTCGCCCTGGCCGCCAATCCCGGGCCGGGCCAGGACCTGGCCGGCGGCGACATCCGCGTCTCCGGGCGGGCCCGGTGGATCGACGATGAGGAGGTCCTGGCCTCCTTTGCCACCGAGGTCGGCCCGCCGACGCCGTTCGACCTCTTCCGCGTCGAGCTCACCGAGGTGGTCCGCACGAGCGTCGACGAGCCGGCCGGGGAGATCGTGCTGGAAAGCTGGCGACCGGGCTATCAGGGGGTGCGGGTGCAGCGCCGTGGCAACGGGCCGGTGCGCGAAGACTGGGCCGAAGAGGGGGCCAAAGAGTAGACCATTGCAAGCCGCGGGACGGCGTCAACATCGTTGACTATCATGATGCCATCAACGACGAGACCAACGATCCCACGGCACCCCGGTCCGGCGACGAGAGCCCAGGCTCCGAGGACACCCGGGAGGGTGACGCCGGCACGGACGATCCCGGCACGGACGATCCCGGCACACACGATCCCGGCACACACGATCCCGGCACGCACGACGGCGAGCCGGGAGGCATCGGGACCGCCGGCGCGGAGACCGGTAGGCGGCGAGGTCGGCGGGTCGGTTCCCGGCGGACCCCGCGGGGCACGCTGTCCCGGGAGGTGCTGCTGGCGGCGGCGATGGAGGTCGTGGACACGCACGGCGCGGGCGCGTTCAGCATGCGGGCCCTCGGCGCGTTCCTCGACGTGGATCCCACGGCGATGTACCGACACTTCACGACGAAGAACGCGCTGCTCGACGCGCTGACGGACACGGTGATCCGCGGGGTGGAGGAGCTGCCGGAGACCGACGACCCCCGCCGGGACATCCGGGAGAACTTCCGTCAGCTCCGGCGCTCCCTGCTGGCGCACCCGACCCTGGCGCCGCTGGTGCTGCGCCGCCCGCCCGGGGTGGGCGCCTACTGGGAGCGGGCTGATCACGCGGTCGCCCAGCTTCATCGCGCGGGCATGGATCCGGCCGACGCCGCCAACGTCTACCAGACGCTGCTCTTCTACACCCTCGGCCACACCCTCAGCGAGGCCCGCCAGCTCGCCCGGGCCGTGGAACGGGAGGGGGCCGGCGCCCGCAGCGGCCCGGTCGCGGCGGTACGCCCGCCGGCCGAACACCACCCGGACCTCTCCGAGGCGGCACCCCATCTACGGGAGGAGAACGAGGCCCAGTTCCTCGCGGGCCTCGACCTCATCCTGCGCGATCTTCCCCGGTAGCCGCGCCTACCCACGATGCCGGTTCCCGCCGTCACGCGGACGCTCACCGGCGGGCGCTGACCGATGAGGGCTCACCGATGAGGGCTGACCGGCGCGGGGCCCGGCTGTCATGCGCTGAGCTGGAGGCGTGGCCCGGCGAACGTCGCCATGATCTCATCAAAGGTTACCTCCGGCCGGTAGCCGGCACCCGGCGCTTTTTCACCTCGCCACCGGAGCGCGTCGAACTGCAAGGTCCACAGTTCGCTCTCCGTCGCCGGAAGCGCGACGACGACCGCATCGTCCTCGTCGTCCATCTGCCCGGTCAGCCAGGAGACCTGGTCCGACGGCAGCGCACAGACATACACCACCTCGCCCGCGGCGTTCGCCCGCACGGCGCGCAGTTGTTCCGCCTGGCTGTCCACGCCCAAGGCCGCGCCCAGACGCTCAGCGACCAGCTGCCGTTCCCAGGCGTCGGCATCCTGTGCGATCCGGACGATGACACCGCGCACCTCCAGCTCAAGGTGGATCCGCAGGTTGACGTCGGTGTCTCCGTCGAAGTACCAGGCGATCAGATCCGGCAACGCGGCACGAATCTCCTCGGCGGTCGTCTCGGCAGCCACCAGACCAGGACACTGCGGCGACCAGGCCGACCAGCAGGGGCCGTCCCGGCGAACCAGCACCGATACCGCCCTAGACACTATCGATCACCTCCAACGCCTCCTCGACCGTCAGCCCCACCTGCTTGACCAGTATCTGCCGGACGACCCCCGGCCCGACGGTGATCCGGTCATGAAAAGCGAGACGAAGTCGTGGACGTCCGTCCGCCTCCAGCCACCGGTGAGCTGAACCGTCCTGTTTTGTCACGCGATATCCCAATCGTCCAAGCACTCGCAGAAGCTGACGCGCCTTCAACGAGGGAAACTCCCCGGTCACGGAGAGCCAGCGGCCAGGAATGAAACCAGAAGAATCGCACGGATGGTCGTGCGGGCGAATGACTTCATCTCGATACTCCACGTCGTGGTCAAGGACGGGACGTCTCCATGGTAGCCGAGAAGAGAAGCAGGACAATAGACTCGGGAAAATGGCGAAGGATCTACCATCGCTACCTACCTGACATCAAGTTCCGTAGACTCATCGCAGTAGGACGAATGTCGCATTCATATCGCTATATCCGGCAAGCCGGCCGGGTTCCTGAGTACAGTCGGCGCGGCGGGTGGCTCGGGATGCGGCGTAGCGGGCACCGGGCGCTTCCGGCCAGGTGCGTCGTTTCAGGTACATCGTTCCGGCGGTCCGTAGCCGCCATCACCCCGAACTGGGAAGATCATATAGCGTAATACTCGGATTTCCGCTCGGAAATTGCCCACCTCGACTGCACCACCACACAGGGGCGGACCTCTTCCGGAAGGCTTTCCCGGGGAGGATCCGTTATTCTGAAAATCCGAGGCACGAGAACCGGGCGGCCTAGAACCGGGCGGCCTAGAACCGGGCGGCCTAGAACCGGGCGGCCTAGAACCGGGCGGCCTAGAACCGGGCGTTCTGGAGCCGGGCGTTCTGGAGCCGAGTGCACCGAGCGGCCCTGGCGTGCTCCCCCGCGCAGGTTACCTGCCCACGCCGCCTTGCTACGGTACAACCGTGCCCGCCGCCGCCCCGCTCGCCGTGCCGGCGCATCCCGGGCCTTCCCCAGGTTTCGCGTGGTGGGTCAGGACGGCATAACCCGCGCGAGTGCGGGAAAGGCCTGCGGACAGCGGTGACTTATCCGTACGGAACGGCCCAGACGTGCGGAACGGCCCAGACGGGCCATCAGGACCGCAAGGGCCACGAGAGCCAGACCACGAGAACGACGAGGATCGGAACGGCACATGAGGATGCTCGACGGGCGGTCGATGGCCGCCGAGATCGGCAGGTACGTGGTCGACGAGGCCGAGAGGCTGGCTGCGGCGGGAGTCACGCCGACCCTGGCGGTGGTCCTACCGACCGCGGATCCGGCCGCGTATTCCTATGCCGAGATCGTCGAACGGACCGCGGGCAAGGTCGGCGTGCGCTGTGTGCTGCATGAGCCGAAGGGCGAGCCGGCGGCAATCCTCGACACGATCGACACTGTCGCCGCCGACCCGACCGTACACGGGATCATCGTCCAGACGCCGCTGCCAGGCGGGCTGACCTCCCGCGAGGCCGGCGAGCACATTCCGGCGGCCAAGGACGTCGACGGGATGAACCCGAGCAGTCTCGGCCGGCTCGCGCTGGGCCTGCCGAGCTTCGCGCCGGCCACCGCCGCCGCGGTGGTGGAGATCCTCACCCGGGCCCGCATCCCGATGTCCGGCGCCCGGGTATGCGTGATCGGCCGCGGCCCGGTAGTCGGCAAGCCGGTCTCGCTGCTGTTGCTCGCCGAGGATGCGACCGTGACGATCTGCCACTCCCGCACCAAGGGACTGGTGAGCATCGCCCACGAGGCCGACATCATCGTGTCCGCCACCGGCTATCCCCGCCTCGTCAGCGCCGGCTTCGTCCGCCCGGGTGCGACCGTCATCGACGTCGGCACCGTCGTGACCGAGACCGGGCAGGTCGGTGACGTGGACGCCGCGGCCGTCTCGTCCGTGGCGGGCGCCCTCACCCCGGTGCCGGGCGGTGTGGGACCGGTCACCACGATGCTCCTGCTGCGCAACACGATCCGGGCGGCGCGCGCCGCCTGATCGGCGCGCACCCGCCGCCTGGCCTCAGCGGGGCCCGCATGTGCCTCAGCGGGGCCCGCAGTGGCCTCAGACGGAGCTGTAGACCGGCCCGGCGAGCCGTACCCGGTTACGACCATCGGCCTTGGCCCGGTAGAGCGCGGAGTCCGCACGGGCGATGAGACCGGCGAGGTCACCGCGGGGGCCGTGATGTGTCGCGACTCCCACGGACACGGTCACCGACAGGGGAGGCCGGCCCTCCAGCCAGCAGTGGGTTCCGGCGACCTGGCGGCGGATCCGTTCCGCGACATCGGCCGCGTTCTCCAGCTCGACCTCGGTGAGCAGCACCACGAACTCCTCGCCCCCGAACCGTCCGACGAGGTCCCGGGGACGGGTCGCCGCCCGCAGCGCGTCCGCCACCGCGATCAGGATGACGTCCCCGATGAGATGACCGAACCTGTCATTGACCCGCTTGAAGTGGTCGATGTCGACCAGGAGCACCGACAGCGGACGCCCCACCCGGCAGGCCCGGTTGATCTCGCGTTCCGCGACCTGGCGCCAGTACGCCGGGTTGGCCAGCCGGGTCTTCGCGTCGGACCGCGCGGCATGCAGGAGCTCGGCGTGCAACAGGCTGCGTTGCAGCAGCAGGACGGGGGGTGTGATCACCAGCATGAGCAACGGGTTCGCCGCCCACAGCACCGCGACCACGATCGACGAGCAGATCTCGGCGGCCTGCGCGGGCACGAGGTCGCGGCACGCATGCCGGAGCGGGATCCGGGCGGGGATGACAGATGACGGGACGACTCCGGTCCGGCCCGGCCGGCCCGGCCAGCCCGGCCGGGTCGGGCCGGCCGCCGCGCCGGACCACGAACCGAGGCCCTCCCGACCGCCGGGCGTCGCCATCCCCATCACGGTCAGCCTCATCCCCATCACGGTCAGCCTCGCCACGACCGGGTAGACCGCGACCGCGGTGAGGAAGGCCAGCACCGCGACGCCGGACCCGACGAGGTTGTCGACGGTGAACGGCCCTCGATCGGGGCTGAGCAACAGATGGACACTGGAGGCACAGAAGCCCGCGATGCCCAACGCCGCGGCGTGGAACACGCGCAGGTGCGGCGGCTGTATTGGATCACGACGGCCGGCGAGCCAGCACAGCGGCAGGCTGATAACCGCCGGGTAGAACGGCGGCAGCAGGACCGCCGCCGCCACCGTCCAGGTGGACAGCAGGTCATGGCGTCGGGTCCTGGGAACGGTCAGATCCTCACCCAGCCGTCCGGACGCCACCACGGCCAGCGCCCCGAGAACAACGAAGGTGGCGAAAGCCGCGAGGTCGGCCCATCGCGGACGCAGACCCGCCGCCGCGAATCCGGCCACACTCAGCCAGCAGAAGACTACGATCAACCCCCGCCGCATCAACCCCCCGGGCGCACGCCACAGCATCCAGCCGTGGCCGAGCAGGCGCAGCACGGCCAGGCGAGGTTCCGTGACGTGGGCGCCGGCCAGGCGTGGGCCGGCCAGGCGTGGGCCGGCCAGGCGTGGGCCGGCCAGGCGTGGGCCGGCCAGATGAGGGCCCAACGGCGGAGGAACGATCATCCGGGGGTCGACGGGCTCGGCGCTCGCGGGTGGGGCGGACGCTTCGCCTCGTGCCGCCCCGCGACCGGTCCGGGCAGGCGCGCCCGCTCCCTGCGTGGTCACCCCGCGGGCTCGCCGCCAGCCACGCCGAAGGGCGCCCACCAGAACGGAACCCGCGCCTCGCGCCAGTCGTATGCGTAACGGCATTGGTGGATGGCCTTCCTCGTTCTTGTCCACGGCCCTACCCGGCCGGAACCGCCCGGTGAATCCAACCTGGTCGCTGCTACTCACGGTAAATCCTCGAGAACGAAGAGTACGAAGGCGCTTCGCCAATTCGCAACCGTCCGAATGCCGGTTCTTAGCCGTTCCCGGCGTCGCCGAGCCGTGTTTTCTCCCCGGCACGCGCGCGATAGTTGCCCAGGAAATGGCACCTGACCTGCGACGACGAATGCCGGGCCGAAGGAGGCGTCACGACGGGCCGCCCGGTCGCGTCGGCTGCGGGACACCGCCGAGAGACCACATCCGACACGCCCGGGAAACGGCACGTCCGCCGCCCGGAGACCAGTGACGGCCGGAGAAGAGAGCACCGAGGGACCTGCTCGATGCCCGCCGTCCGCTCCTGGCTCCTGGCGGCGGAGGGACCGACGCGCCGGTGACGCGGACGAACCGGTGACGCGGACGAACCGGTGACGCGGCGATCAGCAGGTGATGCGGCGATCAGGTGGTACGGGCGACCGCCTCGACCATCGCGGCGGCCAGGGTGGCCACGTCGGCGGGGGAGATGATGAACGGCGGCATCGTGTAAACCAACCGTCCGAACGGGCGGACCCAGACCCCGAGATCCACCAACAGCGGCTGGATCACGGCCATGTCGACGGGCTCCCGCGTCTCGATCACCCCGATGGCGCCGAGTACCCGCACGTCGGCGACCCCAGGCAGGTCGGCGGCCGGGGCGAGCCCGGCGACGAGCCCGGCGGAGATCTCACGCACCCGAGCCTGCCAGGGCGAGGAGAGGAGCAGATCGACGCTGGCGTTCGCAACCGCGCTCGCCAGGGGGTTACCCATGAACGTGGGGCCGTGCATGAACGCGCCGGCCGGCGAGTCGCCGACGCCCGCCGCCACCTCGTCGGTGCACAGCGTCGCGGCCATGGACAGGTATCCACCGGTCATCGCCTTGCCCACGCACATGATGTCGGGGCTGATGCCGGCATGGCCGCAGCCGAACAGCTCGCCCGAGCGGCCAAACCCGACCGCGATCTCGTCGGCGATCAGCAGCACCCCGTAGTGGTCGCACAGCTCGCGCAGCCGCGCCAGCCAGCCCGGCGCGTACCACCGCATGGCTCCGGTGCCCTGCACGACCGGCTCGCAGATGACCGCCGCGATCTCGTCGGCGTGCCCGGCCAGCAGCCCCTCGATCTCGGCGACGTGAGCGTCCTCACACGGCTCGTCGAAGGCGCAGGCCGGGGCGGAGGCGAACAGATGGCGGGGCAGCAGATGGCTGAACAGGTGATGCATGCCCGCGTCCGGATCGCAGACCGCCATCGCGCCCGAGGTGTCGCCGTGATAGCCGCGCCGGATGGTGAGCAGGCGCGTCCGGCCCGGCCGGCCCCGCCCGGTCCAGTACTGCAGCGCCATCTTGATCGCGACCTCGACGGCGACGGAACCCGAATCGCACAGAAAGACCCGCCGCAACGGATCCGGCGTGATCGCCACGAGGGTCTCGGCGAGGGCCACCGCCGGCTCATGGGTCAGACCGCCGAACATCACATGGGACATCGTCTCGAGCTGCCCGCGCACCGCCTCGTCGAGCACGGGATGCCGGTAGCCGTGGATCGCCGCCCACCACGACGACATCCCGTCGATCAGTTCCCGGCCGTCGGTCAACATCAGCCGGGTCCCCGCGGCGGATGCGACCGGGAAGAGCGGCGTGGAGCCGGACACCGAAGCATACGGATGCCAGACCACCCGCCGATCGCGGGCGACGAGGTCGCCCACGTCCGCCACCGGGGCCTGGGGCCGGGGGGTGAGCGCGGGCGGCGGGACGGCGATCATCGAACGAGGGGTCACCTCCCCACTCTCGCCCACCCCGGCCGACGGCGGTGGCCTGGGTGGCGCTGGCCCGGGCCGATCGTCGTGCGTCTCACACCACGGTGTCTCACCCCACTGCGTCACCCCACTGCGTCACCCGCCCGAGCTCGTCACCCGCCCGTCCTGCCCTCGAACCCCAACCCGACAGGAGTCCAACTCGCGGCTACCCCCGCTCAGTCCGCGGCGTCGAGGACGGCGAGCGCGTCGACGAGGACGAGGAAGTCACGTCGAAGGCGCCCTTTCGCGTTATGCCTGACCGGTGTCTGGCGGCCCGGCGTCTCTCGCGCGGGTACGGCTGGGTGCCAAGGTAGGAGTGCCAGGTGGGAGCAGCTACCCAGGCTCATCGGGCAGGATGTCAGTGTGGTCATCCCGATTCACGACATCAATCCCCTGCGCCGCCGCCCGGTCGTGACCTGGTTGCTCATCGCGGCGAACGTGATGATCTTCGTTTTCTTCGAACCGGTGGTCAGCTCGGTCGCCGGCATGGAGACGTCGGCGGCACAGAACATCTGCGAGCAGCAGCGGTTCTTCCAGGAGTGGGGCGCGATCCCGTGGGAACTGGTGCACAATGCGCAGCTCACCGCCGCGAACTCCGGCCGGATCGGGGTGGATGCGGCCGGCAACCCGGGATGCATCGTGGAATCACCGCCCAGCTTCGACAAGATCCCGGTGCTGTCGGTGCTGACCTCGATGTTCCTGCATGGGAGCTGGCTTCATCTGATCGGCAACATGCTGTTCCTCGGGGTCTTCGGCAACAACATTGAAGATCGCATGGGCAGGCTGCTCTACCCGCTGTTCTACCTGGTCTGCGGATACGCCGCCGGGTACGGCTTCGCCCTGTTGGAGGGTGGGTCGACGAACACCTTGATCGGCGCCTCCGGCGCGGTCGCCGGCGTGTTGGGGGCCTATCTGGTGCTCTTTCCACGGGCTCGCGTCATCGGCCTGGTCTCCGTCCTGTTCTTTCTGCCGTTCTGGCTGCCGGCCTGGATCGTCCTCGGTTTCTGGTTCGCATTGCAGTACATCTACTTCACCGGATTCGGCGTCGCCGACGGCGGTACCGTGGCGTACGGAGCACATGTAGTCGGCTTCGCGGTCGGCGCGTTGCTCGTCATGCCGTTCATCAGCCGGCTGCGAGCCGCCGGCCCCGGGACGCCGCTCCGGGTGCCCCAGCACGGCTGGATTCGCGGCACGGGGAACTCGTCGGCCCGCCACCGCCGCCCCTACTGAGCGATCCCGGTCTTCCGCGACCTGACACCGTCGCGGCATCCCGCCGGCACCTGCCGGACGTGGACGCCGCGACGGCGGACGCCGCAACGACGGCGGCCGTCACGACAATGGCCGTCACGACAACGACGACCGCCACGACCGTCGAGTAGTCCCGAAGCCGCGAAGGCCCGCCCAGCGGTCAGGCGGTCCAGCGGTCAGGCGTCAGGACGCCGGCGACCCGCCGACGATGGAGTCGGGAGTGGTGGAGTCGGCAGCCTCGGCCGCGGCTTTCCCGGCGGGAACGCGACGTCGCAACAGACCGCGCCGGGCTCGCGGACGGCCTGCGTCGGCCGACCTCCGGCCAGGCCGCTTCCGGCTACCCGTCACGACCGGCGCGTCCTCGGCCTCCGCCGCGGGCCCGACGGGCTGTTCCCCGGTTGTCGAGGCGACCTCCGCGGGCTGCAGGTCCACGGCCGGCTGCGGGTCCACGGCGGTCGAGAAGGGGGCCTCGTCCAGGATCGGACCAGTGGCCAACTCTAGCGGCGCCGACGCCTCGCCGCCGACCCTTCCGGTCTCGACAGCCTCACCGGTCTCACCGGTCTCACCGGTCTCACCGGTCTCGACGGTCGCCTCGGGCAGGTCGGCCGGAGCGGCATCCGCCGCGACCCGCACGTCGAGGGCGACCGTCCGCCAGCCCTCGAAGACCTCCTGAACGGCGAAGTCCGCGGCGAGCAGGGCGTCGCGGTAGCGAACGAGCTGCTCGTACGACAGGGTCGGATCCGGCTGCGGTCCCGTCACGACGGGGACCTCGGAGGTCGTCGCGGCGGCGCCCGCGACAACGGCCGTGGTCACCCGACAGGTAACGGACCCGGCGGAGTCGGTCGTCTCCGTCAGCGTCCAGGAACGGCTGGCCGCCGCGGCGAGCCGCGGATCCGCGAGCGCCGCGCCGCCGGCCTGCTCCGTCAGAAACGTCGCGATCCTCGCCGCGACCGTGGTGGTCGCCACGTCGCCCCTACCCCATCGCACGACCGCACGTCCTTTCCCTCGATCTCTGTCTGCCGCTATACCGAAGACGCCCATGATCGGCCGACTCCGGAGAATGACGCCGGCACCTGAGGGCGAGAACTGCATCTTGACGGACGGATCGGAGGCGCTACACAGCGGGGTGCTTTTTGCCACATGGAGGACATACGATACAAACACCGGACGGGCCCGATCGAGGTTCCCCTGTCCCGGCCGACAGGCTGCGGCGCCGCGCCGGGGAGCAGGCGAAACCTCCGGGCCCGCGGACAGGCTCTGCATCCGCCGCCGGCACGCCAATTGCGACCTGACATAATCACATCATGAAGTCGCTCGATTACATCTCCCCGGACTTCGGCGGGCGCCACCCGGACCTACCCTTTTCGGATGACGCCGGAACCGGCGTTCACAGGTTCACCGAACGGCATCCGCCGAGACGCACGACACCGCTTCCGTGCGGTCGGGGCCACCGCCTCCAACAGCGAGCGTTATATTCTGCTTGCTGCAGGTGACAACAGCGACGGTCTTCTACGGCGTCAGGGTCGGGCGGAGTCAACGGTGTCAGACGAACTGGCGGACGGTTCCGGAGTCGGTGACGTACCGGGGCCTGCGTCGATCACCGGAACCATCCGGGTGTTCCTTCTCGACGACCACGAGGTAGTGCGTCGCGGGCTGCGGGATCTCCTCACCGACGAACCCGATGTGGAGGTGGTCGGGGAGGCCGGGCGGGCCGATGAGGCGGTAGCCCGAATCCTGGCCCTCCAGCCCCACGTCGCGGTGCTGGACGCACGCCTGGAGGACGGCAGCGGTATCGAGGTCTGCCGGCAGGTCCGGTCGAGCGATCCACGGATCGCCTGCCTCATCCTGACTTCGTTCGACGACGAGGAGGCGCTCTTCACAGCGATCATGGCGGGCGCGGCCGGCTACGTTCTCAAGCAGATCCGGGGAACCGCCCTCGTGGACGCGGTGCGCCAGGTGGCGGCGGGCAAGTCCCTGCTCGATCCCGCGGTGACGCCCCGGGTCCTGGTGCGGCTGCGGGAGGGACCGGCCGAGGACGAACGGCTCTCCGGGCTCACCGACCAGGAGCGGCGCATCCTCCGGCTGATCGCGGAGGGGCTCACCAACCGCCAGATCGCCAGCCGGATGTTCCTCGCCGAGAAGACCGTGAAGAACTACGTCTCCAGCATGCTGTCCAAGCTCGGGCTGGAGAGCCGGACCCAGGCCGCGGTGTTCGCCACCAGGCTGAACCCCTGAACCCCTGAACCCCTGAATCCCTGAGGCTCTTGAGGCTCTTGAGGCCCGGGGTTCCCCGCAACCCCGCCGTACCCGCTAACCGAGGACGCCCCATCCCTCGCCGGAGTGCACGCGAAGCTCGGGCAACGGCGCGATCACCGGGACCTGCCAGGTCATGGTGGTGCCGACGCCGCCCGCTCCCGGGCCGAACTCCATCCGGCCGCCGAGGTCGAGCGCACGGTGCCGCAGGTTGGCCAGCCCGCTGCTGCGCGAGGCCTTGCCGGGGCCGCGGCCGTCGTCGCGCACCTCGACCAGGATGTCGGCGTCGGTGACCCGCAGCAACACGTGGATCCGGGAGGCCCGCGCGTGGCGGGCGATGTTGGACAACGCCTCGCGCAGCGCCGCGAGCATGTGCGGGCGGATGGCCGCGGGGACCCCGCGGTCGATCGGTCCGTCCAGCCGGACCGTCGGGGTGATCCCCAGGGCCCGTTCGGCCTGGGCGATGACCGCTTGGATCTCGGCGCGCAGATCAGTCTCCTCAGCAGCGTTGGAGGTCAACGAAAAGATCGTCTGACGGATGTCGGAGATGGTCTGGTCGAGCTCGCCGGCGGCGGCGTCCAGCCGCCCGGCCGCCCGGCTGTCCACGACCCGGGCAAGGCTCTGCAGGTGCAGACCGGTGGCGAACAACCGCTGGATCACGACGTCGTGCAGGTCCCGAGCGATGCGGTCCCGTTCCTCGAAGACGGCCAGACGCTCCCGGTCGCGGTGCACCCGGGCCAGTTCGAGGGTGAGCGCGGCCTGCCCGGCGAAAGCCGCGGCCATCTCCAGGTCCAGACCGCCGAAGGAGGCCGAACGCTCACCCGAGCCGAGGACGAGGATGCCCAGCGCCCGGCCACCCGCCATCAGCGGCACCACCATGCCGACCTTCACCGGGAGGTCGGGATGGTCCGCGCCGAACAGCGGACCGCCCGGGGAGTCGGCGGGCACGAGCACGGCCCGGCCGGTGCGCATGGCCTCGTTCAGGCGGCGGTTGTCGGCGAAGACCCGGCCTCGCAGGTCGTCGTCCCCCTCCCCGTCGACAACCCCGACGACCAGGCCGGCCTCGTCGGGGACGAGGATCGCGGCGAGCCGGGCCGCAGTCGCCTGACGGGCCCGCCGGGCCACCAGGTCGAGCGCCTTCTCGGGCTCCGCGACCGACAGCAGCGCGGTCGTGATCTCCGCACTGGCCGAGAGCCAGGCCTGCCGGCGCCTGGTCTCCTCGTACAGCCGCGCGTTCTCGATCGCGAAACCGACCGCGGCCGCCAACGCGCACGCCAGATCCTCGTCCTCCTGGGTGAACTCGCCGCCACCGCGCTTCGCGCCGAGGAACAGCGTTCCGAACGCCGCGCCCCGCACCATGATCGGGACGTTGAGGAAGGTGTCGAACCGCGGGTGCCCGCCGGGAAACCCGATCGCGACGGGATGACGGGCGACGTCGGCCACCCGCAACGGCCGAGGGTGGCGCAGGCTCTCCCCGATCAGGCCGCGCCCCTCAGGAAGCCTGCCGATCATGGTGGGCACCTCGTCGGGGAAGCCCACGTGGATGAGCTCCGAGATCTCCCCGTCGTCGCCGATCACCCCGAGGGCGCCGTACTTGGCCCCCACGAGCTGGCAGGCGGCCTGCGCGATCCGGCGCAGGGTGACCGGCAGGCTCAGTTCCCGGGCCACGTCGACGACCGCGTCGAGCAGGCCACGCATCCGGGTCTGCACGGACGCCACTTCGTTCACCTGCTCGGAGAGCTGGATCAGAAGCTGTTCGAGCCGCGCACGACCGACATCGGGGACGGGTCCGCTCATCGGCGCGGGCCCTGGTCTAGGCCCCGGTCCGGGCCCTGGTCCAGGCCCTGGTCCAGGGCAATGACCGAACCTTCGTCCGGGTATCGACGGAATTCGACGAAAACCACCGCGCGTGGCACCTCATTTCCGGTCCCTCTCTCCAGCAGGGTGACGCGCGGGCGCCTGCCCAGGCGGAAGGATTGCCTGCCATGCACGATATCCGGCAAACACCGACTCCGCGGAGCAGCAGGCGGAACACCATAACGAGCACCAGCCGAGTCTCGGAGGGCCACAACGCGCCGGGCTACCTCCAACGTAGAGTGTCGTTCATGGCAATGCCCCACCTCTTCCTGCACCGCGACCGAGTGACGGACCTGGGCCGGGTCGTCAGCGCGGCGTGTACCGGGCGGGCCTGGGCCAGCGTCATCCTCCCGCGGCGCCGTCGGCGGCGGCTCGTCGTCTGCCGTCCCTAATCGGTTGATCGGCTGGTCCAGCTGGCAGTTCTGTCGCCCCGCCCCGACGGTCCGTCGGCCTCGCGACGCCACGCTCAGCCCGTTCGCACCGTGATCTCCACCGCTCTGCGCCGTCGCACTCCGTGCCTGCGCCACGGCGGGCCACCGCCGGCAGGACATCACCATCGTGCTCATTCGATGCGGTGACCCGGCGCATCAGTCTCGCGCGCGGCACCGCTTCTCCCCGCCCGGCCCTGTCCGGCGGTGTGCCGGCGAACGTACCCGCGTCCCGGCATCACCCGCGTCTTGGGAGTGACTCGTGCCCCTCCTCCACCCGGTCCTCATCGCCGACCCCACCCGCATCGCCGACCCCTTCGTGCCGGCCTCGTGCCTGAGCGATGAGCCGGGCCTCATCGACCTGGCGACCCTGTGCGAACTGACCGCCGCGGTCGCGGCGACGCCCGAGGTCTGGCGTCCCGTCATCCGTCACCGTCCCGATCGCCGGTGGTACACCCGGCTGCTGCTCTCCGCGACCGTGGAGGTGTGGCTGATCGGCTGGTACCCGGGGCAGCAGACGGAGGTACACGATCACGGCGGCGCGCTGGGTGCGCTGACGGTCGCTGAGGGTTTCGTGGAGGAGGACCAGTACGACCGGAGCTGGACCAGCTCCCAGGTGCACCGGCACAGGACCGGGGCTGTGGTCGGCTTCGATGCGACCCACGTCCACCGGGTCGCCAACCGCGGCCGGCAGGTCGCGACGACGATCCACGCCTACTCCCCACCGGAACTGTCGATGCGGTTCGCGCCGGCGCCGGCCGATGGCGGCCGTGCGGAGGATCCGCGTGCCGTCGAGATCCCACCTGCGGCCGCGGCAGCCACGACGGACCTGGGCCCGGCCGTCACCATCGGCGCGGCCACCGCGATGATCGAGGCGGGCAGGGGCGACCGCGGGGCTCCGACCCCCACGGTGGCCGGGAGCGGCGCATGACGGCAACCGAGCACGCCACGGCCACACCACCGAGCCGGATCGACGCGATGCTCGCGGCGGCCCGGTCCCGGCTGCACCGACTCGAACCGGCGCAGGCCGCGCGTGCCCTGGCCGAGAACGGCGACGCGGTGCTGGTCGACATCCGACCCGCGGCGCAGCGCGCCGCGGAGGGGGAGATCCCCGGCGCCGTCATTGTGGAGCGCAACGTCCTCGAATGGCGGTTCGACCCCACCAGCGACGCGTGCCTGCCGCTGGCGACGGGGGACGACCTGCAGGTCATCGTGATCTGCTCAGAGGGTTACACCTCCAGCCTCGCAGCCGACTCGTTGCAACAGCTCGGCCTGCGGCGCGCCACCGACGTGATCGGCGGATTCCACGGCTGGGCGGCGACCGGGCTCCCCACCCGCCCGGCCCGCTGACCGACGCGACGCGACCCGACGCGACCCGACGGCCCGGTCGAGGCCCCGAGCGACTTCGACCGGGCCGGCGGGTTTACCCGGGGGATTCACCGGGGGTCCACTCAGGGTCCGCTCGGGGAGTCTCGGTCGTGCCGGCCACGTCATCGCCGCCTCTGCACCCGCAGAGGCCAGGGGCGCATGCAGCAGCAAAAGCATCGGATGTGGTTCTGCGCACATTTCTCTACCGAAATCATCCCCCGAGAACCGGGGTAAGCGGACCTTCGCGGGATCGTCACCCGTACGCAATCGAACCCGGGTACCACTCCAACCTTGATCACCAAGGCCCCGCCGGCGCCCCTCCCGGGCCGCGCCGGCCATCCGAAAGTGATCTTCATGCACGCTGTTTCCGCTGTCCAGTAGCGCTTCCCCGCCCATCCGGCGGTACCCGGCGAGCCCGATCCCGGCCGCCGCGGCGACCGAGCCCGACCGACGGCAACACCGATCCCGACCGACAGCAGTCATCTCGGAACGCGCACGGTGCGTGACCATCCGCCTCGGCACACGCCGGTACGGAGCCCCGGACGTCCGCGTTCCGGAACCCTTGCTATCCGGTCGAGAGACGTCTACGTTCCTCGGTTAACGAGACGAGACGGGATCGTTTCCGAGCGGAGCTCCGCCCACGGTAGGCCAACCGAAAGGCAGCGTTGAGGGATTCCACCCGGAACGCCCGAGGGCTTCTCGGCTCGACCAGGTTGACCTGCCTGTCTGGGGTGTATGCAACACCGGATTCGGCGGTCTGGAAAAGCATGTGTCCGCCTTTGCAACGTCAGCAGGAGACGGTATGCCCAGTCAGCCCAGCGTGCTACCCGCTCGAAGCTTCGCCACGCTCAGCTCCCTGTCCCCCGCGTGTCACCACGTGTCCGGCGGTGCACGATGAGCGCCGGCGTCCCGGTTCTTCCCGGCCGTGATCTGCCACCACAGCCGTTCGGAGCTGGTTGGCCCGCCTACTGGCGCCAGGACGCGGCCTGCCGCGACGGCGACCCGGACGCCTTCTTCCCGCCGGACGGCCGCAACACGAAAGCCCGGGCCGCGGCCGAGATCCGGGCCCGCAAGATCTGCTCCGACTGCCCGGTGCAGCGCCCGTGCCTGGCCACCGCGATCTTCTGCCAGGAAGAGCACGGGGTGTGGGGCGGCCTGACCTCGGACGAGCGGGCTTCCGTCGTCCCCCGTGGACGGCTGAGCGCGGACGACGCCCTAGTCTTCGCCGACCGGCTGCTGCTGTCCGTATCGGTCGCGAGCTAAGCGGACCGCGCCCGGTGGCCCCGGGCGCGCCCCGCACCGGTGGCCGCCCCTGGCCGCGCGGTGGCTCCTCACGCCGGCCGATCTGCCCGGACATCGGTGGCGATGATCAGGACCATGGTTCCGGACGGCTCGGCCGCGACGCCCTCGCTATCCGGTCGGGCC
>NZ_CDXDOR010000098.1:0-3120 GCF_978021225.1 Frankia sp. CeTa3Moorea
GGGGGTGGCCGAGCCGCGGTCCGTGGCCGAGCCGGAGGGGGTGGCCGAGCCGCGGTCCGTGGCCGAGCCGGAGGGGGTGGCCGAGCCGCGGTCCGTGGCCGAGCCGGAGGGGGTGGCCGAGCCGCGGTCCGTGGCCGAAGGCTCCCAGGCGGCGCCCCGATGATCAGCGGGCGATGGGCCGGCGGGGTCGTCGCGTCGAGCGGCTTCTCTAACGCCGTCGCCCCGTCCCGGGTGAGCGGACCGTCCGGGGCGGTGGCCAGCGCCACGGCGCTCGCCGTGGCCTGGCCCTCGGTGAGCATGATCGGCGCAAGGGCCGTGGTCTGGTCGGGAAAGTGCGACTGTTCACCCGGAGGCGGGCCGCCCGTGACGTCAGGCGGGTGACGAACCGGGCCCGGTTCGCCGCGCGTCCGGAAACATATCGAGGAATGGTGTCGCGACGCGCCGGGAACGAGGATGCCGGACAGCCCTGGCTCAGCGGTTATGCTGGTTCCGGCGGGTACTGCGGTACATCGGTGCACGTCCAGCCGCCGGAACGTATCTCTCTGACGCGGGCGAGGAGACGCGCGGGCGGGAATACTCGACGTTCCAGGGCCGATCGTGTGTACTCGTTCGGTGTGAGCTGTGGTCCTTCCTCGCCGATTCTTCCCGAAATTTCGCAGCTCGTTGCGGGCGCACTAGCCGAAGGCGGATGATGCACAGGCTGTTGGCGGTCGTCGTTTCTCACGGGGGATCGACGTCTCTGTACCGGTTGCTGACCACACTGGATGCCATGGCGGAATGTCGGGTATTTCTGGTGGAGAATGACGGGAAAGCCCGGCATGATGCGTTGCCGGACGGTGTGCGCGTGGTCCAGGGGCACGGGAACGTCGGATACGGTACCGCGGTGAACCTCGCTGTCCGCCGTGCCGTGGAGGACGGGCTGCGGCCGGAGTGGATCCTGGTGGTCAACAGTGACGTGACGGTCCCTGCCGACACCGCGACGATGATCCCGAAGCTGCTCGCCTGGGCCGCGTCGTCCGCCGACGTGGTCGGCTTCCCGATCCGCGGCATGGCGGGCGAGCGGGGGCGGGCGAGTGCCGTCCTGCCGCGCCCGCGGACGAACGCTTACACGGCGGTACGGGGCGAGATCGCCGCGGTGGAGAGGTGGCCGGAACTGCGCTATCCGGTCGGCGCCTTCTTCGCCGTCCGTTCGGAGATTTTCCTACGGCTGGGCGGATTCGACCCGTCGTACTGGATGTACTACGAGGAGACGGATCTGTTCGCCCGGTTGCACGCCGCGGGCGGGCGCATCGTCTGGGCGGACGACGCCTGGCCGGTCGTACATGTGGGCGGGGAGACCGTCGGGCGGTCCGGGCTGCTGTACGCCGAACTCGGCCGGTCGGCCGCCACCTATGCCCGGCGGCACCGTCACGACGTGGGCCGGTCGTGGACCGCGGTGCACGCGGCCCAGCTGACCGTCCTCGCCGCGCGCAAATTGGCCGTGGGCCGGTCGCATGACGCGTTGCGCGCGGTCCGGATCCTCTCCGGGCTGGTGAGCGGGCTGGCCCGGCCAGGCTGGGAGCCCGCGGTCAGCTCACGGTGGCGCGCCGTCCCGGCCGAGACGCGGTTGCGTCTCGGCCATCTCCGCCCGGTACCGCGGACGCCGCAGTAGCGGCAGGATGATCTGATCGGTGATCTTGCCGACGGCTTCCCCGGACAGTAGGCACAGCGTCAGCATCACCTCGTTCCGGAGGAGGTCTCAGGGGACTGAGCGCATCCGTGGCGTGAGCGCGTCGAGGCCGAGCTCGCCATACCGGAGCCGGCCTCACCGCCGCCGTCACCAGCCGCGGGCGCGCCATTCCGCCAGGTGCGGGCGTTCGGCGCCGAGGGTGGTGTCGTGTCCGTGGCCCGGGTAGATCCAGGTGGTGTCCGGCAGTGGGCCGAAGATCTTGCGTTCGAGGCCGTCCATCAGCGTCGTAAAGGCCTGTTCGTCACCGAACGTGTTTCCAGGGCCGCCAGGGAACAGGCAGTCTCCGGTGAAGAGGTGGGGGGCGGCGGGATCGGCCTCGTAGAGCAGGGCGATGGATCCGGCTGTGTGCCCGACCAGGTGGATCACCCGAAGGGTGGCCGTCCCGACGGCGACCTCGTCTCCGTCGCGCACCTGCCGCGCGGTGGGCACCGGAATGGCGGGGGCGTCGTCCGGATGGGCGACCGTGCTGGCCCCGGTGGTGGTGACCACATCTGCGAGGGCCTGCACATGATCATCGTGCTGATGGCTGGTGACCACCGTCGCCAGCCCCGCGTCCCCGACGAGCCGCAGCAGCGTGTCGGCCTCGTTTGCCGCGTCGACGAGCAGCTGCTCCCCGGTGACCGGGCAGCGCAGCAGGTAGGCGTTATTGTTCATCGGGCCGACGGCGATCTTGGTGATCGACAGGCCTGGCAGGGTCCGCACGTCGGCCGGACCGCCGACCGTGACTTTCCCGGTGTACTCGGTGTAGCCGGTGCGGCTGGTGTCGCCGCCGTCGGCGTCGCTCATGGTGATCCTCTCCGGAGCGGATGGCGCGGATGGGACGGGAACAGGGGATAGCTGCTGGTCGTTACGGTCCGTCAGGTGGCACCGGGAGATCTGATGCCTCTGACGCCTCCGAGGTCTCTATCGGATTCGACGGATTCGTCCGGCTGGTGGTAGGTGGCCGCCCCCGGAAAAGTGTCGGTCCTCATCCGTAGCATGGCCACACTCGCCCAGGTCCGGTCTTACTGAAGATCATGAGGGTTTGTCGATGGCCGATCGTCTTGTCGTGCGTGGCGCGCGTGAACACAATCTCCGTGACGTCGACCTCGACCTGCCCCGCGACGGGCTGATCGTCTTCACCGGTATGTCCGGGTCCGGCAAGTCCAGCCTCGCCTTCGACACAATCTTCGCCGAGGGGCAGCGGCGCTACGTGGAGTCGCTGTCAGCCTATGCTCGGCAGTTCCTCGGGCAGATGGACAAGCCCGACGTCGACTTCATCGAGGGGCTGTCCCCGGCCGTCTCCATCGATCAGAAGTCGACCTCGCGCAACCCGCGGTCCACCGTCGGCACGATCACCGAGGTCTACGACTACCTGCGGCTGCTCTTCGCCCGCGCCGGCCGCCCGCACT
>NZ_CDXDOR010000098.1:3171-5208 GCF_978021225.1 Frankia sp. CeTa3Moorea
GCCCGAAGTGCGGGCGGCTGATCTCCCGGCAGACCCCGCAGCAGATCGTCGACCGGCTGCTGGAGCTGCCCGAGGGCACCCGCTTCCAGGTGCTGGCCCCGGTGGTGCGTGGCCGCAAGGGCGAGTATGTCGACCTGTTCGCCGAGCTGCAGAGCTCCGGGTTCGCGCGGGCCCGCGTCGACGGCACGGTGGTGCCGCTCACCGATCCGCCGAAGCTGGAGAAGCAGCGCAAGCATACGATCGAGGTCGTCGTCGACCGGCTCGCGATCAAGCCGTCGGCGAAGCGGCGGCTCACCGACTCGGTGGAGACGGCCCTGAAGCTGGGCGGCGGGCTCGTCCTGGTCGACTTCGTCGACCGCGACGCCGACGACCCCGAGCGCGAGCGGATGTACTCCGAGCATCTGGCCTGCCTCTACGACGACCTCTCCTTTGAGGAGCTGGAGCCGCGGTCGTTCTCGTTCAACTCGCCATACGGTGCCTGCCCCGAGTGCACCGGGATCGGGACCCGCAAGGAGGTCGACCCGGAGCTCGTCGTGCCCGACCCCACCCTGTCGCTGGCGCAGGGCGCGGTGGCCCCCTGGTCGGGCGGCCACAACAAGGAGTACTTCGAACGGTTGCTCACGGCCCTTGCCGAGGACCTCAGCTTCAAGATGGGCACCCCGTGGGAGGGGCTGCCCGAGCGGGCCCGCAAGGCCGTGCTGTACGGCAGCGGCGACACCGAGATCCACGTCGGCTACACCAACCGCTACGGCCGCAAGCGTTCCTACTACACCTCCTTCGAGGGCGTGATCGGCTTCCTGGGCCGCCGGCACCGCGAGGCCGAGTCGGACAGCAGCCGGGAGCGGTACGAGGGCTACATGCGCGATGTCCCCTGCCCGGCCTGCCGCGGCGCGCGGCTGAAGTCGGAGTCACTTGCGGTGACGCTGGGCGGTCGGTCGATCGCCGAGGTTTCGGGTCTGGCGATCGGTGAGTGCGCCGTGTTCCTGCGCGGGCTCGACCTCACCGAACGGGAGCGGGCCATCGCCGGCCGGGTGCTCAAGGAGGTCGACGCGCGGCTGACGTTCCTGCTGGACGTGGGGCTGGACTACCTCTCCCTCGACCGGGCCGCCGGCACCCTGGCGGGCGGCGAGGCACAGCGCATCCGGCTGGCCACCCAGATCGGTTCCGGGCTCGTCGGGGTGCTGTACGTGCTCGACGAGCCGTCGATCGGCCTGCACCAGCGGGACAACCGCCGGCTCATCCAGACCCTGCTGCGGCTGCGCGACCTGGGCAACACGCTCATCGTCGTCGAGCACGACGAGGACACGATCCGCGCCTCCGACTGGGTGGTCGACATCGGCCCCGGCGCCGGCGAGCACGGCGGTCGGGTCGTCGTCTCCGGGCCGGTCGAGAAGCTGCTCGCCAGCGAGGAGTCGATGACCGGCGCCTACCTGTCCGGGCGGCGCCGGATCCCGGTGCCCGACATCCGCCGGGTGCCGACCAAGGGCCGGGCACTGACCGTGCACGGGGCCCGGGAGCACAACCTGCGCGACGTCACCGTGTCGTTCCCGCTGGGCTGTTTCGTGGCCGTCACCGGGGTGTCGGGCTCGGGGAAGTCCACCCTCGTCAACGACATCCTCGCCGCCGTCCTGGCGAACAAGCTCAACGGCGCCCGGGAGGTGCCGGGCCGGCACCGCACCGTCAGCGGGCTCGACCATCTCGACAAGGCGGTCCGGGTCGACCAGTCCCCGATCGGACGCACGCCGCGGTCCAACCCCGCCACCTACACCGGCGTGTTCGACCACATCCGCCGGCTGTTCGCCGAGACGACCGAGGCGAAGGTCCGCGGCTATCTGCCGGGCCGGTTCTCGTTCAACGTCAAGGGCGGGCGGTGCGAGGCGTGTTCCGGTGACGGCACCCTCAAGATCGAGATGAACTTCCTGCCGGACGTGTACGTGCCGTGCGAGGTCTGCCACGGCGACCGGTACAACCGGGAGACGCTGGAGGTGCACTACAAGGGCAGGAACATCGCCGAGGTGCTCGACATGCCGATCGAGG
>NZ_CDXDOR010000098.1:5603-20252 GCF_978021225.1 Frankia sp. CeTa3Moorea
TACGTGCCGTGCGAGGTCTGCCACGGCGACCGGTACAACCGGGAGACGCTGGAGGTGCACTACAAGGGCAGGAACATCGCCGAGGTGCTCGACATGCCGATCGAGGAGGCGGCGGAGTTCTTCGCCGCGGTGCCGGCCATCGCCCGGCACCTGCGGACGCTGAACGACGTCGGCTTGGGGTACGTCCGGCTCGGCCAGTCGGCGCCGACCCTGTCCGGCGGCGAGGCGCAGCGGGTCAAGCTCGCCTCGGAGCTGCAGCGGCGCTCCACCGGCCGGACGGTCTACGTGCTCGACGAGCCGACGACCGGTCTGCACTTCGAGGACATCCGCAAGCTGCTCGGCGTGCTCGGCCGGCTGGTCGACGCCGGGAACACGGTCATCGTGATCGAGCACAACCTCGATGTCATCAAGACGGCGGACTGGATCATTGATCTGGGGCCGGAGGGGGGCACGGGAGGCGGCCGGGTCGTCGCGCAGGGGTCGCCCGAGGCCGTGGCGGCGGTCGAGGAGAGCCACACCGCGGTCTTCCTCCGGGAGATCCTCGGTGACCGGGTCGCCGAGGTGGGACCGGTCCCGCCTTCTCAGGCTTCTCAGGTCTGCAGCAGGTCCGCGAGGACGGCGTCCAGCTCCTGTTCGGTGTGCTCCTGACCGGTCGGGACAAGCCGCTCGGTGCGGTCCAGGAAGCTGCGCAGCGACGACGCCGCGACCACCACCACGGATCGGCGGTCGCCGTGCACCAGGTCGAGCCGCACGCCGCGCCGATCCGCGTCGGGACCGATCCGGACGTCCCCGTCGCCCACCGCCGTCTCCAGGCCGGCGCGCAGGGTGTCGCGTGGTGCCACCCAGCTGCCCTGCGGCAGCGCGGGATGTTCCGGCCTGGACACCAGCGTCATGGACACAGCCAACGGGTCGCGGGCGCCCCAGCAGATCTGGAACACGGTGATCCGCCCACGGCTGGACGCGTCGTCCACGACGAACTCCGCCGTGACGTCCTTACCAAGCACGCGCTGGCTCCCTCGGTTCGCTTGCCCGATGTGTCGAGGGTCGCAGCCCTCCGCCCCGGACGCCAGCGGGGGCTCCCGAAACAGCGGAAGGTGTGTAATCGGTCACGACACTGCCGGGTGGCCGTCGCCGCTCGTCACCCTACCGCCACCATCGGAGGGAACCCGCTGCCAAGCCCGCACGCTATGCGTGATGAAATGGTTACGTGCAGGTGCTGCTTGCTCGGGATGAAGGTCGCCGTAGGCTCGCTTCATGGCTGATCCGGCGTCCTACCGGCCCGCCCCGGGCTCGATCCCCGAGACACCCGGTGTCTATCGTTTCCGTGACGAGCACGGTCGCGTGCTCTATGTCGGCAAGGCCAAGAACCTGCGGGCCCGGCTGGCCAACTACTTCGCCGAGTTGCACACCCTCCATCCGCGCACGCAGCACATGGTCTCCTCGGCGAGCTCGGTCGACTGGACCGTCGTCTCGACCGAGGTCGAGGCCCTCCAGCTCGAGTACACGTGGATCAAGGAGTTCGACCCGCGCTTCAACGTCCGCTACCGCGACGACAAGAGCTACCCGAGTCTCGCCGTGACCCTCCACGAGGAGTTCCCGCGCCTGCAGGTCATGCGGGGACCCAAGCGCAAGGGTGTCCGGTACTTCGGCCCGTATGCGCATGCCTGGGCCATCCGGGAGACCCTCGATCTGCTCCTGCGGGTCTTCCCCGCCCGCACGTGCTCGGGCGGGGTCTTCAAACGGGCCGCGCAGGTCGGACGGCCGTGCCTGCTCGGGTACATCGACCGGTGCTCGGCACCCTGCGTGGGACGGGTCGACGCGGCCACCCACCGGGAGATCGTCGAGGACTTCTGCGACTTCATGTCCGGGCAGGCGGGCCGTTACCTGCGTCGGCTCGAACGGGAGATGCAGCAGGCGGCGCAGGCCCAGGAGTACGAACGCGCCGCGCGGCTGCGCGACGACATCGGCGCCCTGCGCCGTGCGGTCGAGAAGCAGGCCGTGGTTCTGCCCGACGGCACCGACGCCGACGTCATCGCCTTCGCCGAGGACGAGCTGGAGGCCGCCGTCGCGGTGTTCTACGTGCGTGGCGGGCGGGTACGCGGCCAGCGGGGCTGGGTCGTCGACAAGCTCGACGAGGTCACGACCGCGGACCTCGTCGAGCAGTTCCTCACCCAGGAGTACCTCGACGGCACGGGAGCGGCCTCGACCGGGACCGTTGGTTCGACGGTGCCCACGACCACCGCGGGATCCCAGGGGGAGGGCATCCCCCGCGAGATCCTGGTGCCCGCCCTGCCGCCCGGCGTCGAGGCGGTCACCGAACTGCTCGGCGCGGCCCGGGGCAGCCGCGTCGAGGTCCGCGTGCCCCGCCGCGGGGACAAGCGCACCCTGCTCGAGACGGTGGAGCGCAACGCCAAGCAGGCGTTCGCGCTGCACCGGACGAAGCGGGCCAGTGACCTCACCGCCCGCAGCCGTGCCCTCGCCGAGCTTCAGGAGGCCTTGGAGCTGCCCGACGCGCCGCTGCGCATCGAGTGCTTCGACGTCTCGAACACCCAGGGCACGAACGTCGCGGCGAGCATGGTCGTGTTCGAGGACGGCCTGCCGCGCAAGTCCGAGTACCGCAGGTTCGCGATCCGCGGCATCGCCGGCCGGGAGGGTGCCGGCCGGGAGGGTGCCAGCCGGGAGGGTGCCAGCCGGGAGGGTGCCGGCCGGGACGGGGCTGCCGGGGACGACGTGGCGAGCATGTACGAGACCATCCACCGGAGGTTCTCGCGCTACCTCGCCGAGCGGTCCCGCGTCGGCGAGCTTGCCGACATCGCCGACGCGCCGGATGCCGCGCAGCCGATCGATCCGGGGACCGGGCGGCCGCGCCGGTTCGCCTACCCGCCGAACCTCGTCGTGGTGGACGGCGGGGCGCCCCAGGTGGCCGCGGCGGCCCGGGCGCTCGACGAGCTCGGCATCGACGCCGGCCCCGGCGGGGTGGCGCTGTGCGGGCTGGCGAAGCGGCTGGAGGAGGTCTGGCTGCCGGGCACCGCGGACCCGGTCATCCTCCCGCGGACGTCCGAGGCGCTCTACCTGCTGCAACGGGTACGCGACGAGGCGCACCGCTTCGCCATCGCCTACCACCGGCAGAAGCGGTCCACGGCCATGGTGGCCTCCGCCCTCGACGAGGTCCCCGGCCTGGGTGACACCCGGCGCAAGGCCCTGCTGCGCTACTTCGGTTCGGTGGCGAAGGTACGGGCGGCGAGCGCCGAGCAGATCGCGCAGGTGTCCGGCATCGGCCCGCGGACGGCGGCGGCGATCGTCACCGCGCTGGCCCGGTCGGCGCCGGGCCGCGCCGACGCGCCCGCCCCCGTCGTCGACCCGCGCACCGGAGAGATCCTCGACGCGGAGACCGTCTCATGACCACCCCGACCCTGGATTTGGCGATCATCACCGGGCTGTCCGGCGCCGGGCGCAGCACCGCGGCGAAGTGCCTGGAGGACCTGGGCTGGTTCGTCGTCGACAACCTTCCCCCGGAGCTGCTGTCCACCATGGCTGAGCTGGGCCGTCGTTCTGGTGGGACGGTCAGCCGCATCGCCGTCGTGGTGGACGTGCGGGGCCGGCCGTTCTTCTCTGACCTGCGCGCCGCGATCGCGGCGCTCGACGCGCGGGGCATGCATCCCCGGATGCTGTTCCTCGAGGCCAGCGACGATGCGCTGATCCGCCGGTTCGAGCACGTCCGCCGCCCGCATCCGCTGCAGCGCGACGAGCGGGTGGTCGACGGCATCAGCCGGGAACGGATTCTGCTCGCCGAGCTGCGCGGCGAGGCTGACCTGGTCCTCGACACCACCGACCTGAACGTCCATGAGCTGCGGTCGAAGATCGACGCCGCGTTCGGGCAGCCGAACGCCAACCGGCTCAACGCCACGGTGGTGTCGTTCGGGTACAAGTACGGACTTCCGCTGGATGCGGATCTCGTCGCCGACTGCCGGTTCCTGCCCAACCCGCACTGGGTGGAGGCGCTGCGCCCGTTCACCGGCCGCGATCCGCAGGTGCGCGACTATGTGCTGGCCCAGCCGGGAGCGCAGGACTTCCTCGACCAGTACGCGGCGCTGCTCCGCCTGGTCGGCGAGGGCTATGCCCGCGAGGGCAAGCGGTATCTCACGCTGGCCGTCGGGTGCACCGGCGGCAAGCACCGTAGCGTCGCGATCGCCGAGCAGCTCGGCACCCGGCTCGCCGCGGGCGGCGTGGGGGTCCGGGTGGTGCACCGTGACCTGGGACGGGAGTGAACCATCCGTGAACCTCAATGGCGTAGCCGCGCGCTCCGACGGTCCGGACCGGGCACCGGCGGTCGTCGCCTTCGGCGGCGGCCACGGGCTCGCCGCCTCGCTCGCCGCGCTCCGGCAGATCACCTCGGCGCTTACCGCCGTGGTGACCGTCGGTGACGATGGTGGATCCTCCGGGCGGCTGCGCGCGGAGCTCGGTGCGCTGCCCATGGGCGATCTACGAATGGCCCTGGCCGCGCTGGCCGGACCAGACGGATGGTCGACCACCTGGGCGGGCGTGTTCCAGCACCGGTTCGGCGGCGACGGGCCGCTCGCCGGGCACGCGGTCGGCAACCTCGTGCTCACCGCGCTCGCCGAGCGCACCGGATCACCGGTGGCCGCGCTCGACCTGGCCGCCGCCCTCCTCGGCCTGCGGGGGCGGGTGCTGCCGCTGTCGACCAGGGGCATCGACATCGTCGCCGACGTCGTGGGGCTGGATCCGGGGGCGCCCACCGCCGAGGTCGAGGTGCGCGGGCAGGCCGCGGTGGCCACGACCGGTGGACGGGTCGTGGGTGTCCGGCTGTCGCCGGCGGCACCGCCGGCCTGTCCGGAGGCGGTGGCCGCGGCGGGCGCGGCCGACTGGATCATCCTTGGGCCGGGATCGCACTACACGAGCATGCTGCCGCATCTGTTGGTTCCTGGGATGAACCGGGCGATTGCGACGTCCCGGGCGAACCGGGTGATGGTGTTGAACCTGGCCGCCCAGCCGGGGGAGACCGAGGGATACACCCCCCAGGCCCATCTCCACTCCCTCGGCCGGCACGTTCCCGGCCTGCGGCTGGACGTGGTGATCGCCGATCCGACCGCCGTGCCCGACCCCGACCTGCTCGCCCGGGCGGCGGCGGACGTCGGCGCCCGGCTCCATCTGGCGCCGGTGCGGATCCCTGGCGCGCCCGTGCACGACCCGGTCCGGCTCGCCGCGGCCTTCCGCGCGGTGTTCGCGGGACTCCCGGAGGCGACCTGCCCGGCGCCCGCGTCCCGGCGGCCGGTCACGCAGTACTCATCGTCCGGCGGACCGGTCCGCCGGACCCCATCCGGTGAAGCCAAGGAGTGATCGGTGTGGCGGCGATGACGGCCACCGTCAAGGACGAACTGAGCCGGCTGCGGGTCGCGAAGCCCTGTTGCCGGCGGGCCGAGATGGCAGCCCTGCTGCGCTTCGGTGGGGGGCTGCACATCGTCGGTGGTCGCATCGTGGTCGAGGCGGAACTCGATACCGGCGCGACCGCCCGCCGGTTGCGTCGCGAGATCGCCGAGGTCTTCGGCTTCCCCTCGACGGTGGCCGTGCTGGCCGCCGGTGGGCTGCGCCGCTCGGTGCGCTACATCGTGCGCGTCGAGCGGGACGGCGAGCAGCTCGCGCGGTCCACCGGCCTGCTCGACCAGCGTGGCCGCCCGGTGCGCGGGCTGCCGCCGCAGGTGGTCACGGGCTCCGCCTGTGACGCCGCGGCGGCCTGGCGGGGCGCGTTCCTCGCCCACGGTTCGCTGACCGAGCCGGGTCGGTCCTGCTCGCTGGAGGTGACCTCGCCCGGTCCGGAGGCCGCGCTCGCCCTGGTCGGCGCGGCGCGCCGGCTGGGGGTCCAGGCCAAGAGCCGGGACGTGCGCGGCGTCGACCGTGTCGTCATCCGCGACGGCGACGCGATCGGCGCGCTGCTGACCAGGATCGGTGCGCATGACAGCCTGCTCGCCTGGGAGGAACGGCGGATGCGCCGGGAGGTCCGGGCGACGGCCAACCGGCTGGCGAACTTCGACGACGCCAACCTGCGCCGCTCCGCCCGGGCCGCGGTGGCCGCCGGCGCCCGGGTGCAGGCCGCGATGCGCATCCTCGGCGACGACGCCCCGGAGCACCTGCTGGCGGCCGGCCGGCTGCGCCTCGATCACGCGCAGGCCTCCCTGGAGGAGCTGGGCGCGCTCGCGGACCCGCCGCTGACCAAGGATGCGGTCGCCGGCCGGATCCGCCGACTGTTGGCGCTCGCCGACAAGAGGGCCAACGCGCTCGGTATCCCCAACACCGAGGCGAGCGTCTCCCCGGATCTCCTTGAGAACGCCTGAGCAACAGCGGCCCAGGTCGTACCCAGACATTTCATACCTGTAATGTGGAATACTGGCCCAGTAGCACCATCGGGATCGGATGGCTCTTCGGGGCTCTTCGGGGTGGGGCCTGCCCGTGGGGCGCCCGCCTGGCCGGTTCGGCCGGCGTCAGCGCGGGCCCACGGAATCTGCCCGGCCCCGGCCCTGCGGAGGCGCACCGGCGGTGCAGCAGCGATGTGATGGGATGTAGTTTCCGGGTGGGGCGTGCCCGCATCGTGTGAGGAGACCAGCATCGCACGGTTCGGATTCCCGCCGATGATGTGCAAACTCGTTAGGCTCCTGCCTTGACAGCGCCACATGAACGACAGTGCCACATGAACGAGAACGTCACAACCGAACGACGACGTCGCGACGGAACGACGGCGTGACTATCGAAACGACGAGACAAGACGGTAGGGAGTCCTGGACGTGGCTACGCGGGTGGGTGTCAACGGCTTCGGGCGAATCGGTCGTAACTTCTGGCGGGCGCTCGCGGCGAGCAACCGGAACGATCTCGAGATCGTCGCGGTCAACGACCTGACCGACAACAAGACTCTTGCGCATCTGCTCAAGTACGACACCACGCTGGGTACGCTGCCTGCTGCGGTCAGTGTCGTCGACGAGGGTATCCGCGTCGGTGACACCATGATCAAGGTGCTGGCCGAGCGCGACCCGGCGGCGCTGCCCTGGGCCGATCTGGGTGTGGACGTTGTCATCGAGTCCACCGGCCGCTTCACCAAGGCGGCGGACGCGGGCAAGCATCTGCAGGCAGGCGCCAAGAAGGTCATCATCTCGGCGCCGGCCAAGGACGAGGACATCACCGTGGTGATAGGCGTGAACGACGACGCCTACGACCCGGCCAGGCACCACATCCTGTCCAACGCTTCCTGCACGACGAACTGCGTCGCGCCGATGGCGAAGGTGCTCGACGAGGCCTTCGGCATCAGCCAGGGGCTGATGACCACCATCCACGCCTACACCAACGACCAGGTCATCCTGGACTTCCCGCACTCGGACCTGCGGCGGGCGCGGGCGGCGGCGCAGAACATCATCCCGACCACCACGGGTGCGGCGAAGGCCACCGCGCTGGTCCTGCCCCACCTCAAGGGCAAGCTCGACGGGCTGGCGATGCGGGTGCCGGTCCTCGACGGCTCGGTCACCGACCTGGTGGCCACCCTGGACAAGAAGGCCAGCAAGGAAGAGGTCAACGCGGCGTTCAAGGCGGCGGCGGAGGGCCCGCTGAAGGGCTACCTTGTCTACACCGAGGACCCGATCGTCTCCTCCGACATCGTCAACACCCCGGCGTCCTGCACGTTCGACTCGCTGCTGACGATGTCCGCCGGCAATCAGGTGAAGATCGTCGGCTGGTACGACAATGAGTGGGGCTACTCCAACCGGCTGGTCGACCTGACCGCGCTGGTGGCCGCGCGCCTCTAGGCCCGCACGCCGCCGGCCGGCGAAACCCGTCGGGTGGCGCCGGTCCTCCCCGGCCGTTCCTCCCGACCGGGCCGGAGAGGATCCTCGCCCGGAGAGGATCCTCTCCGGCCCTTCCTCGACAATTTCTCTCCCCGATGGAGTAACGAAGCGTGAGGACGATCGACGACCTGCAGGTCGCCGGGCACCGGGTGCTGGTCCGCAGCGACCTGAACGTGCCGTTGGACCGTTCCGGTGACACCCCGCGCATCACCGACGACGGCCGGGTCCGCGCCAGCGTCCCGACCATCGCCGCACTGCTGGACCGGGGCGCCCGGGTGGTCGTGAGCTCGCACCTGGGCCGGCCGAAGGGCGAGCCGGACCCGAAGTACTCCCTGGAGCCGGTGGCGGGTCGGCTCGCCGAGCTGCTGGGCCGGCCGGTGGCGTTCGCCGGCGACGGCAGCGGTGACATCGCCGGTGCGCATGCCCGCGAGGTGGTCGCCGGGCTCGGGGACGGCGAGGTGGCGCTGCTGGAGAACCTGCGCTTCGCCGCCGGGGAGACCAGCAAGGACGCGGCGATCCGCGCGGCCTTCGCCGACGAGCTGTCGGCGCTCGCCGAGTTCTACGTCGGGGACGCCTTCGGCGCGGTCCACCGGGCCCACGCCAGCGTAGCCGACGTCCCGAAGCGGCTGCCGCACGCCGCGGGCCGGCTCGTGCTCACCGAGCTGGAGGTGCTCCGCCGGCTCAGCAGCGACCCGGCGCGTCCCTACGGTGTCGTGCTCGGCGGGTCCAAGGTGTCCGACAAGCTCGGCGTGATCCGCGCGCTGCTGCCCAAGGTCGACGCGTTGCTCGTCGGCGGAGGGATGTGCTTCACCTTCCTGGCGGCGCTCGGTCACGGGGTCGGCGGGTCGCTGCTGGAGACCGAGATGATCGAGACGTGCAAGGAGCTGCTCGCCGAGGGCGGGGAGCGGATCGTGCTGCCGACCGACGTCGTCGTCGCGGACAGGTTCGCCGCCGACGCGGACACCGCCGTCGTCGCGGCCGGCGCCATCCCCGCCGGCTGGCTCGGGCTCGACATCGGCCCGGCGTCGACGGAGCTGTTCGCCGCGCGGCTGGCCGGAGCGGCTACGGTCTTCTGGAACGGGCCGATGGGCGTGTTCGAGCTCGCGCCGTTCGCCGCGGGCACCCGGGGGGTGGCCGCGGCGGTCGCCGCCGGCACGGGGTTCTCCGTCGTGGGTGGCGGAGACTCCGCCGCGGCGGTCCGCACGCTCGGCATCCCGGAGGGTGCCTTCAGCCACATCTCGACCGGCGGCGGCGCGAGCCTGGAATACCTGGAGGGCAAGACGCTGCCCGGGCTCGCGGCCCTCGATGTCTGACTTCCACGGGACGCCCGGCGTCGGGGCCGGCTGATGGCACTGCTGGGCCGGGGAAGATCTGAGCGAGGTTCCGACAGGGGATCCGGGAAGAACAGGGGATCCGGGAAGGACGAGGACGGCGTGGGCAAGGACAGATCGGCGAAGGGCGCTGCCGGCGTCAAGGGCACCGGCCGACGGGCGCTGGTGGCCGGCAACTGGAAGATGAACCTCAATCACCTCGAGGCGATCGCGCTGGTGCAGAAGATCGCCTTCGATCTCAAGCCCGCCGAGCTGGAGACCGTCGAGGTCGTCGTTCTCCCGCCGTTCACCGATCTGCGCAGCGTGCAGACCCTGGTGGACGGAGACAAGCTCGCCATCGCCTACGGGGGGCAGGACCTCTCCCCGTACGCGTCGGGTGCGCACACCGGTGATATCAGCGGGGCGATGCTGGCCAAGCTCGGCTGCGGCTACGTCGTCGTCGGGCACTCCGAGCGCCGGGCCGACCACCACGAGGACGACGCGCTGGTGGCGGCCAAGGCGAAGGCGGCCTTCTCCGTGGGGCTCACCCCCATCCTGTGCGTGGGGGAGCCCGAGGAGATCCGGGCCGCCGGCACCCATGTTGAGTACGTGCTGCGTCAGCTCGAGCAGTCGCTGGCCGGCATCACCGCCGAGCAGGCCGCGACGATCGTCATCGCTTACGAGCCGGTGTGGGCGATCGGCACCGGCCGCACCGCCTCCGCGCAGGACGCCCAGGACATGTGCGCGGCGGTCCGCGGCCAGCTGGCCAGACAGTACGGCGATGAGATTGCCGCTGGGACCCGTGTCCTCTATGGCGGCTCGGTGAAGGCGGCGAACGCCGGCGAGCTGTTCACCATGCCGGATGTGGACGGCGGGCTGGTCGGCGGGGCGAGCCTGGTCGCCGAGGAGTTCGTCGGCATCGTGCGCAGCGGGCCGCCGGCCTGACGGCGGACGCGTCCGTATAATCGCCCTGCCGCGTACTCGCCCTGCCGCCGGCCGTCCCGGTGCCGGACCAGGCGAAGCACCGTCGGTGGGAGCGGATACTGTTGCGTGGCGACGTGCCCGGCCCGCCCGATCCCCTCGAGGCGTGCCGGTTCCACCCACGTTGCTGGAAGGCTGAGGAGGTGTGTAGGACAGTGGAACCGCCCTTGTCGGAGGTTCGGCCTGGGCACCGGACGGCCTGCCACTTCCCCGAGGAGCGGGAGCTGGTCTAGATGACGATCGGTCTGTCGATCGCCCTGATTGTCGCGAGTATTCTGATGATCATGCTTGTGCTGTTGCACCGGGCCAAGGGAGGCGGGCTGTCCACTCTGTTCGGCGGCGGCGTGTCCTCGTCGCTGGGTGGGTCCTCGGTCGTGGAGAAGAACCTCGACCGGTTGACCATCGTGGTTGGGATCATCTGGTTCACCTGCATCGTCGGTCTCGGTCTGCTGCTGAAGAATTGAACGCCCAGTTCGGCCCGCGCCCTGGTCCCGGCCGCGGGAGTGGTCGCGGCCGTGGAGGCCGGCTGCCCCGCCCCCTGTCCGTGCTCGCCACGGTCCTGCTCGCCACGGTGACCGCCTGCAGCGGCGGCGGCTCGGGGGGCGGATCGCGTGAGCTCGCCGCCAGTCCCACCCCGGCGGCGACCGCCACGCCCCCTCCGCCCGACAAGCCGGGCGGCACGCTGCGGATCGTCACCCAGTGGATGCCCAGTGGCGATCCCGGCTGGGCCGACCAGCCCGGCGAGCGGGCGGTCAGCCGGCTCGTGACCCGCCAGCTGTTCAGCTATCCCTCCGACGAGGACACGACGAAGTCGACCATCCCGCGGCCGGACCTCGCCGTCGGCGCGCCGGTCGTCACCGAGAACGGGCTGGTCTACACGGTGCGGCTGCGTCCCGCGGCGCGCTGGGACACCCCCAACCAGCGCCGGATCACTGCCAACGACGTCGCCCGCGGCATCAAGCGACTGTGCACGCCCCCGAACCCGTCACCGCTGCGCGGCTACTTCACGGCGACCATCGTCGGATTCCGGGAGTTCTGTGCCCAGCTGGTGGCGATCCCGGTTGCCGACGCCGCGGCCTTCGTCGAGAGCAGCACCGTGGAGGGCATCGAGATCGTCGGCGACGACACGCTCGCGTTCCATCTACTGGCCCCGGTGAACGACTTCGTGGACGTGCTGGCGCTACCGGCGGCCTCCCCGGTGCCGCTGGAGGCCCTGGCCTACCCGCCGGACTCGCCGGAGTACCTGCACAACCTGGTGTCGGCCGGGCCGTACCGGTTCACGGTCGCTCCCGGCGAGGGGTACCGGCTGTCGCGCAGCCCATCCTGGAGCGCATCCTCGGACGGGATCCGCCGCGCCCTGCCCGACCATATAACGATCTTCGACGGCCTGAGTCCGGAGGCCATGCAGCAGGAGCTGGAGAGCGGCGACGCGGACATGTCGCTCGACGGGAAGATCCCCGACAGCCGGGCCGTGGAGCTCGCCAGGGCGAATGACCCCCGTCTCGTAGTCGACGGGGTCGGGGTCACCCTGGCGCTCACCGTCGGATTCAACGGGCCCTCCGCGGCCGCGCTGCGTGAGCTGCCGGTCCGCCGGGCGCTGCCCTACTGCATTGACCGGGTGAGCCTCGCGGCGGCGCTCGGCGGCCCCGAGTTCGCCGCTGCCGCCACCGGGTTGCTGCAGGAGACGATGACCGGCTACACCGACGCGGATCCCTTCCCGAGCCCGGCGGGACTCGGCGACGCGGCCCGTTGCCGGGAGGCGCTGAGCCACACCCCCGGCGGGCCCGTCACGGCGCTGTCCCTGCTCACCACGGACAGCGCCACCGACGTGGCGGCCGCTGAGGCATTGCGGACCGCCTTCGCCCGTTCCGGCATCCGCCTCGACATCCGGATCCGGACCGGCGAGCGCTACCGTGCGGCCGCCGTCCACCCCACCGGGCAGTTCTGGGACCTGGCGCTCACCACCATCGCCCCGGACTGGTACGGCGACGCGGGCCGCACCGTCTTCCAGCCATTGCTGGACGAGACGTGGGCCGGCCCCAGGCCGGCCGACGGCGGCTACCGGGATCCGGGCGCCCTGCATCTGCTCGCCACGGCGCTGCGGGCCACCAGCGAGGCGACCGCCGCGAGCGACTGGGCCGACCTGGAGCACACGCTGGTCGAGCAGGTCGCGGTAATCCCGCTGGCCGTCGTGCACACCCCGCAGTTCCACAGCACGAACGTCACCGCGTTCACGATCGTGCCGTCGGTCGGCACCGCCGATCCGACCGCGGTCTCGCTGGGGTCCGGATGACACCCGACCTGAACACGCTCCTCCCGCCGAGGGTAACGCCAGGGGTAACCAGGCGGGGGTGGTCGGTGCATCCATGTGTGGCTCTCGCGGCCTACACTCCCCCCAGGACGTACCCGGAGGAACACCCGGGGAAAAGTGCCGGGAACGTCAGGTTTACGAAACCGGGTACGAGATTCCGCGGCACTCGAGGCCGCGGAATCGGCAGGCACGGTTTCCGTGCTACCACCCATGGGACGAGACGAAGGAGCACGCGGGCCGTGGCAGGTGGCAACGCCATCCGGGGGAGCCGGGTCGGGGCAGGACCGATGGGAGAGGCGGAACGGGGCGAGACCGCGCCCCGGCAACGTATCTCCTTCTGGTGCGCCAACGCGCACGAGACGAGACCGTCGTTCGCCGCGGACGCGGCGATCCCCGACACGTGGGATTGTCCGAGCTGTGGTTTTCCGGCGGGACGGGATCGGGACAACACCCCCGCCCCGCCGCGCACCGAGCCGTACAAGACCCATCTCGCCTACGTGCGGGAACGACGGAACGAGAAGGACGGCGAGGCGATCCTCGCCGAGGCGCTCGCCAAGCTTCGGGGCGCCTCCTAGCCCGGGGCCGGGCCCGTTCCCGGCAGCGGCCGACGGTCGCCGCCGGGAACGGGCTGCCGCCGTTGCGCCGCCGCCGAGGATGCCCCTGTGACTGTGGATGATGTCGGCATCGGCCGGCTCGTCGCCGGGCGGTACCGGCTCGTCGAACGGATTGGCTCCGGTGGGATGGGCACCGTGTGGCGGGCCCACGACGATGTGCTCCGGGTCGAGGTGGCGATCAAGGAGATCCGGGTCTCCGCCGACCTCGACGACGACGAGCGTGCCGCCGGAGTGGAGACGGCGATGCGTGAGGCCCGCAACGCCGCCCGGCTGCGGGGGAACCCGCACGTGGTCACCGTCCATGACGCCGTGGAACACGACGGCCTGCCGTGGATCGTGATGGAGCTGGTCTGGGCCGGCACACTCGCCACGACGGTCAACCGGGACGGTCCCCTGCCGCCCGAGCGTGCCATCCAGGTCGGGCTCGCGGTCCTCGACGCCTTGGTCGCGGGCCAGCAGATGGGCGTGCTGCACCGGGACGTCAAACCATCGAACATCCTGCTGGCCGACGACGGCCGGGTGCTGCTGACCGACTTCGGCATCGCCACCCACGCCGCCGACCCGACCCTCACCGGCGGCGTCGGCAGCGGCGGGACGCCCGCCTACATGGCGCCCGAGCGCCTCCTCGGCGGCCCCGCGACCCTGGCCGGCGACCTGTTCGCCCTCGGCGCCACCCTCTACTTTGCCGTCGAGGGGGTCTCACCGTTCCAGCGTGACACGCTGCTCACCACTATCGGCGCCGTGTTGCACGCCGATCCGCCACCCTGCCTCCGGGGCGGCAGGCTGTCGGCAGCGATCGCCGGGCTGCTGGCCAAGAACCCGGCGAGCCGGCTGCGCGCGGAGGGAGCGCAGGCGTTGCTGACCTGGGCCGCGTCCCACCCGGCCGATTCCGCCCCGGTATCCCCGCCGTCTCCGCCGTCTCCGGCGTCCCCGGCGTCCCCGGCGCCGGACGCGGTGATCCGGCGCCGGACCGGGTCGCGACCCGTGCCGTTCCCGCCGGCGTGGCCAGGGACGGCGCGGCCCACCGGTGCGGTCGGATGGGCCCGGCCGTGGCGGGCACCCCGGCTGATGGCCGGGGCGATGATCGTCCTGGTGCTGCTCGCCGCCGTGGCCGCCGGGGCGTACCAGCTGTTCGGCGCGGACGGCAGCGGCGACGACGGCGACCGGCGTCGCGCCTCGCCGCCGACGGTCGCCACGCGGGATCCGGCGGGGGTCGGGTCGCAACCGGGTGCCGAGGCTGGCGAGGCGCTGCCCCCGGGCATGATCGGCAGCTGGAGCGGATCGGTGACGCAGGCGTTCGTGCACTTCAACGCCGAGCTGGTGCTGCGGGGCGGCCGGATCGGCGAGGTGATCGGCACGAGTGCCTACCCGGAGAGTGGATGCGCCGGCGAGCTCGTGCTGCGGGCGGTGTCCGGCGCCTCGGTCCGGCTCGAGGAACGTCTCACCCGGGTCGGGGCGTTGTGCTTCGCCGCCACCTGGCTGGACCTCGTGCTCCACGGCGACGGCACGCTCGACTGCTCGTATCCGGCGACCGAGATCAGCTCGGCGGGGCAGGCGACCATGCGCCGCTCGGCGCCCCCCGTGTCCCC